>NZ_NPDG01000102.1:0-112375 GCF_002272225.1 Bacillus sp. 7894-2 | reverse complement strand
AATCAGTAGGAAGAAAAGCACTCCCCACTGATTGAAGTTTCACTTTATCGTTTATTCTGTTCCTTTTCTTTTTTCGTACTGCCGCTGCGGGGTCATTTTGGAAATGGCATCATCCACAACTTCCTGGGCTTTCTTTGCTTCCCGGTCCTGTTTTTGGGCTTCCTCCTGAATACGGTTTACGTCCTTCGGGGTATTTTCGGTCATAAATAAACCCTCCCTATTTGTTATATGTAATTAATGTTTCCGAATTTCAGTGAATTAAACAAATTGGAGTCATGAAACCTTTTGAATACTGAATCGTACTACAGTAAAGGGGATGAGAAGATGGCAGCTTTTATTGTGATTTTTTTCTTATTTATTCCTGTGTACGGAGTATTGCTATGGAGTTATTTTGATCCGGAAGAAAGCCTGCTTTGGGGAAGGCGGGGGATGTATAAGGAGGAGCCCGAGATTTCGGAAGGTGCCAAAAAATACACGAAAGTTTTATCGCTCGTCCTAATGATCCTGATAACATTGATATTTGCTATTGTATTCTTTAATCTAATAGCAGAAAAGTTCAGTTAAGTATTTGTAAGAAGGAGTAATGCGGAAAATGATAATTGAAGTGATCGCAGACACACTCAGTGATGCGCGAATTGCCGAACAGGCCGCGGCAAGCAGAATTGAACTGGTAACCGGGCTGGCTGAAGGCGGTCTAACGCCAAGCTATGGAGTTATTGAAAGTGTATGCAGAGAATTGACAATTCCGGTGAATGTGATGATCCGCCCGCACAGCCGCGGGTTTTGCTATTCGGAAGAGGACATAAAAATCATGATTAAGGATATTAGTGTCTGCAAGAAGCTTGGTGCAGCAGGTGTAGTCTTTGGCGTTCTCACACCTGACCACAAAGTACATAACGAACATTTGAAACGGCTAGTTCATGCTGCAGACGGACTGGATATTACCTTCCACCGGGCATTTGATGTGACTGATGACCAATTTGCGGCTCTGGAAGTGATCAAGGAGTATCCGCAGATTTCGAGAATCCTTACATCAGGTGGACAGAGTAGTGCTGCAGATGCAGTAGAAAGATTAAAGTGTCTCCATGAGCTTACGGCAGATAGCCATTTAAAAATTATGGCAGGTGCGGGTCTGTCAGTTGTTAATATAAAAGCATTTTTGGATGAGGTGCCTGTCACTGAGGTTCATTTTGGTTCAGGTGTCCGATTCCAATCAAACTATGAGCATGCGATTGATCCTGAGAGAGTGCAGGCGTTAAAGAAGATAATCGGCAGCGGAGAGTTATAGAAGAAAAGCATCATTTATTTGGATTCTGTTTACGTTGAAATTCTTCTTTGATAACTACTTATGTTATTAATTCAAATTTTCAGAATGAAGATTGACTGGACTGGCAGTTCCATGCTACATTAATTTCATATTATTAAAAGGTGTGGTGAAGTATGTCGATTGCAGGTGTCAACTAATTGTTTAGTTGAATTAGGTACTAATTTTCTGGTTTTCGCCAGTTTATTAAGAATGCCTTTTTTCAAACATGTTTTGTTTGAATACCTGCCATCAGACTGCTTCCATTTCTATATATTCGTGTAGCTTTAGACACTATGCCTGTTTTAGGGTTAAGTTTGTTTATGCCTGTTCGAAAAGTAGAACGCCCGCGGAAGCTTTCTGCCCAATTTACATTGGGGCGGGGAAGGCTTTTGCGGGCTATTTTATTTGGAATGAGGCAGAGAGAATGAATGGAATGACCTTTGAAAAATTACAATACCACGAATTGAAAAATAAAGTGAAACAGCATTGCGTCAGCAGTTTAGGGAAAGCGCTGATCGATAAGCTGGAGCCGAGCTCAAATATAAAAGCCGTCCGCAATCGCTTAAACGAAACAAGCGAGGCGAGAAGGCTGCTGGACGCCGAAAAGCATTTGCCATTAACCGGCATTTCCAATATAACAGGCATTATTGAAAAAGTGGAAAAAGGAATCATTTTAACTCCATCAGAGTTAAACGCTGTATCCGATTTTCTTAGGGGCTGCCGGAAAATCAAAAAATTTATGGCAGATAAAGAATTTTTTGCGCCAGTTCTCTACACGTATGCGTTATCTATGACCGAATTCAGGAATATTGAAGAAGAGATTCTATATGCAATCAAAGGAAACATGGTTGACTCAGGTGCAAGCAAAGAGCTGAAACGGATTAGAAACCATATTGCCAAAACCGAAGAGAAAATTGAAGAACGATTGAATAAGTTCTTGCGGAGCAGTGCTAATAAGGAATACATTCAAGAATTTTATATCAGCAAAAAGGATGACCGTTTTACGATTCCGATTAAAGCATCCTTTAAAAATCAGGTTGCCGGAACAGTGGTTGAATCCTCTTCAAAAGGCTCGACTGTTTTTATGGAGCCTGATGCCGTTTCAAAGCTTAATGTGGAATTGTCCATGCTGAAATCGGAGGAGTCGGTAGAGGAATATCAAATACTCGCCACACTTTCAGGAGCCATTCTTGAATCCATTCATGAGATCCGCATCAATATTGAATGCATCAGCCAGTACGACATGATTTTTGCAAAAGCGAAGTACAGCAAAAGTACGGACGGTATTGAACCAGCGATAAATAAACATGGGTATATCAAATTGGTAAACAGCAAGCATCCTTTATTGGAAGGGAACGTTGTCCCGCTGGATTTTGAAATCGGGAAGGACTATAGAAGCTTAGTCATAACAGGCCCCAATGCAGGCGGGAAAACCGTGGTCTTAAAGACAATCGGAATCCTCACTCTGGCTGTCATGTCCGGGTTTCATATTAAGGCGAAGCCGGGAAGTGAAATCGCCATTTTTGACAATGTATTTGTTGATATTGGCGATAATCAGAGCATCGAGAATGCCCTGAGTACGTTTTCTTCTCATATGAAGAACATTTCCGAAATCATGAGTGCTTCCACTAATAATACGCTGCTTTTATTCGATGAGATTGGCAGCGGAACAGAGCCGAATGAAGGGGCTGCATTGGCAATTGCGATTCTCGAAGAGTTTTATCATATGGGATGCATCACGATTGCCACTACTCATTATGGTGAGATTAAACGTTATTCTGAAATGCATGATGATTTTATGAACGCTGCCATGCTATTCGATAGTGCGGAATTGAGGCCGATGTATAAGCTTTTAATAGGTGAATCTGGAGAGAGCAATGCACTTTGGATTTCCAGAAAAATGAATATCCGCGAACATGTCCTGAAGCGCGCGCAATTGTATATTGAAAATAAGGAATATAATCTGGAAGCAGTACGGGAGAACAAAATAAAGAAGCCAGTGATTGAAGTGAAGCAGACTGAAGATGTGTATCACTACGATATTGGTGACCGGGTAAAACTGATCAGCCAGGATGATTATGCCATTGTGTATGAGCCAATAGATAAATTCAATAACATTAAGCTGTATTATAAAAATGAAATAGTTGAAGTAAACAGCAAGCGGATTGAATTGGATATTAAAGCAAGCGAGCTGTATCCGGAAGGGTATGACAGGAATACCTTATTTACCAGTTACCATGAACGGAAGCTGCAGCATGATCTGGAGAGAGGATCGAAAAAGGCGCTGCGGAAGGTTGAAAAGGAGATTCGGAATAGGAAGCAGGAATAAATGAGTGAGGCGATTCTCCGGGTGGAGGATCGCCTTTTTACTGGGTATTTTTGTCTGAAGCTTCTTTGGTTCGGACAGAGAACGGCGGTTTTCTGCTATTTGAGTCCGAAGTTGGCCCGGGTTCTGACACAGAACTGTGGTATTCAGCTATTTGAGTCCGAAGTTGGCCCGGGTTCTGACACAAAACTGGGGTTTTCAGCTATTTGAGTCCGAAGTTGCTCTGGGTTCTGACACAGAACCGGGGTTTTCAGCAATTTGAGTCGGAAGTTGGCCCAGGTTCTGACGCAAAACCGGGGTTTTCAGCTATTTGAGTCCGAAGTTGGCCCAGGTTCTGACACAAAACTGGGGTTTTCAGCAATTTGAGTCCGAAGTTGGCCCAGGTTCTGACACAGAACAGCGGTTTTCAGCAATTTGAGTCGGAAGTTGGCCCAGGTTCTGACGCAAAACGGCAATTTTCTGTAATTTGAGTCAGAAGTTAGCTCGGGTTCTGACACAAAACCATGATTTTTTGCTTTCTTTGTCCGAAGTGTTCCGCGGAATCTTTGTCCGGATAACTGCCAGGATGAAGTTTAAGCAAAATCTATGAAATCAAAAACCCTGTCGCAATAAATAATGCAGCAGCAATAACAGCCCCGATGGCTGAAACTTTCAATTTATATCGTGCATAGTCGACGAGGTCCATATCCAGGATCGAAGCAGTGGTAATGGTGGTATCGCCAAGTGGTGAGGTAAGCGCTCCGAATGCCCCGCTTGCGAACACGGCTCCAACGGTAAGTGGAATGGAGGCGCCGGTTGAAACCGCGAGGGTAATTCCGAGCGGCATGAACAATCCCCATGTTCCCCATGAGCTCCCAATAAAGTAGCCGACCACTGAACCGAGCACAAAGATGGCAGCTGGTGTCAGATAAGCTGGCAGAAAGCTTCCGAGTGAGCTCCCGATAAAATCTGAAAAACCAAGATCCTCCGCCGCCAGTGTCAGCGCCCAAATCAGAATGAGCAGGCTGATCGCCTCCATCATCTGATTGCCTCCATCGTAAAAATGATAAAGAATTTCGTTCATTTTCTCCCGCCTGATTATGTAGAAAATAAAGGTTAAGACAAGGGTGATAAAAACAGCCAGCAGCATCACAAATGTAGCGTCGGCCATGGAAAATGCCTCGAAAATCGTATTTGCACCCTGCGACATTCCATCCTGCCATAACAGGAACAGAGAAAAGGCAAGCAATAAAACGACAGGGAAAATCAAATGCCATGGCTGGGCTTTTACAAGCGATAATTCCTTCTTAATTCCCATCCGGTGGAATTCATGCTCTTTTTCCTCCAGATCGGTATGGGCTTCAGCTTTTTGCTCTCCTGTCTTTTTCCGGCGCCAGAACGTCTGCACCATCCCAATCAGCAGCATAATGATCGCGTAAAAGTTAAACATTATGCTCAATAAAAAAATCTCATATGCGGACATATTCAGATCCAGCCCGCTGATGCCGCCTTCAACAAGTGAGACCATGAAGCCCACAAAAGCTGTCGCAACCGGAAGCAGCACAATTACGGATTCAGTTGATATATCGAGAGTCATGCCGACTTTCTGTTTGGAGAGATTCATTTTTTTAATCAACGATTTGATAATGGGTCCGATCATCATAATCCGAAACATCGGCATCATGAAGGTGAACGGGAGAGTGATCCAAATGAACACAAGAAGACCTCGTTCAGAGCGGATCCGTCTGCCGGCCCATTCGGAAAACCCCTTAATGCCGCCCGCAATATTCATCATTCCGACAAGCCCGCCGAAAAGGTATAGAAATCCGATTATCTTGATATTCGTTTCATCGGAAAGCGTTGTCACAATATAAGTGACCGACTGCTCCGTCCCCGCCAGCAGGTCCGCGGACACTAGTATGGAGCCTACAAGGATGCCCAACACCAATCCTGGCAGGATATTCTTCAGCCAGATGGACATTCCGATTACGATTATAAATGGTATGAGCGATAGCCAGGTGATGTTCAAGTTTGTGCCCTCCAAAAAAAAATGCCGTTACTTATTTAGTATGGCCAGGGAAGGGAGGTAAATTCCCTGACATCATACAATAATACTTCATTTCCTTTGGATTGCCTGCTATTAGAAGGTACAACCTTTTTCGCTTTAACTCATTAATATGGGTGTTTGATTCAGTAACAATCCCCCATCCTGACACATATTTTGATGGAGAGAGTATCCGAAGGACTGACAATGCTGTTCTTCATTTTGCCCCTTGATGCTGCTTGCACATCTTATTAATAAATACGGAGGTATGAACATGAATGATTTCCAAAACGAATTGCAAATGCTGAATGTTGGTGATTTCCATGCGAATGAGATGGTTCCTTGGGATCAAAACCAGGTGTATAGTGATCAGTCCCGGTTATGCGCTGGTTTTGGTATTGGCTTTGGATTTAGCTGCTTTTTCTTTAACTGCTTCAACTGCTTTAACTGTTTTAATTGTTTCCGATGCTCTAACTGTTTTAGGTGCGGAGGCCGCTGTGGCGGGCGCTGCGGAGGACGTTGCGGCGGACGCTAGCCTATTCGATGTGTTCAGTTTAGCCCCTGAGTATTCAGGGGCTTTTCATCTGAGGGTCAGACATATGAGACAAATCCCAATACATAGAATGAGAGAGAAAGTATGTTTCTTAATTAGGCATAGTTTACGGGTAAGGAGGCGCGAAATGAAAAAATTGACCCCTTCTGTGCGGCTGAAGATGAAAAGGGACACGTTTTTTATCCCTGATCCAGCCAAAGGTGTGTATTTTCGGAATAATGTAAGCTCCTTCCGCATGGAAGGCAGTATGATCGATCAGTGGGTTCAAAAGCTGATGCCGATGTTTAATGGTGATTATTCGCTTGAGGAATTGACGGCCGGCTTGCCGGGCCCGCATAGGGATCGGGTGTTTGAAATTGCGGAAGTGCTGTACCGTAACGGCTTTGCGCGGGATGTTAGCGGGGATCATCCACACCAATTGGAAGAGCATGTCCTTAAAAAGTATTCCTCCCAGATCGAATTTTTGGAAAGCTTCGGTGATTCGGGTGCATACCGTTTCCAGGCATACCGGCAGGCAAAAGTGCTGGCAGCAGGTTCAGGCCCTTTTTTTGTTTCGCTGGTTTCTGCGCTGATTGAGTCCGGATTGCCAAAGGTTCATATGGTCATTACAGACCCTGAATCGACTAACACAAAGAGGCTGAAGGAGATTGTCGCACATGCCCGGCAAACAGATCCCGAAGTTTCTGCAGAGGAGGTAACAAGAGAGAGTGAAGAGGATTGTTCCTGGGAGGAATTGATCCAGCCTTATGATTCAATTCTATATATCTCGGAAACAGGGAATGTAGAGGAACTGCAGGTTATACATGCAGCTTGCCGGAAAGAGAAGAAGATATTTCTTCCTGCTATTATCTACAAACAGGCTGGTATGGCAGGTCCTCTTGTGCATCCGGAATCAGAAGGATGCTGGGAGACTGCCTGGCACCGCGTACATCAGTCCGCATTTTGCAAAGACAAGCAATTGCATACTTCCTCCGCCACGGCAGGAGCCATGCTCGCTAATTTGATCGTGTTTGAACTGTTTAAAGAGGTTACTGGATTGACCAGTGCTGAACAGAGAAATCACTTTTTCCTGCTTAATCTGGAGACGCTTGAAGGAAATTGGCATTCCTTTTTGCCTCATTCGATGCTGACTGGAAATACAGTTGTGGAATGGATTCAAGATGTTGATCAGAGAATCGGACAGAATTCCGAAAGAAATAAGTCTGACAGTTTGTTTCTATTTTTCAGCCAATTGACTTCCAAAGAGTCTGGAATTTTTCATACATGGGAGGAAGGGAATTTAAAGCAGCTTCCACTGGCACAGTGTGAAGTGCAGGCAGCAGACCCGCTGTCAAAGGGCCCGGCCGAACTCCTGCCAGCTTTAATCTGTACAGATTTGAGGCATGATGAAGCACGCAGGGAAGCAGGTTTGACCGGAATAGAATCGTATGTGTCGCGGATGGCTGAAAAGCTCGCAGCAGATCAGCTTGCACCTAGCGAATTTGTTGGTGTGGGAGCAGGAGAAACATTTGCAGAAGGGGTACTACGCGGGCTGGATAGATGTTTGGAAGAGAAGCTGGCTAAGCGTCAGGCAGTACAAACAGCAGTTGCTCCGCTGCATTTGAGTACTGTTGAAGATGAACGCTGCAGGTTCTATTTAGACGCATTGGCAACCATGAAGGGAGCGCCAAAAATCTGTGAGGGTGAAGGAGTGTCCGGCTTCCCTGTGGTCTGGGTCGGCACGGACGATCGCTGGTTTGGCAGTGTTGGCATTAATAGAACATTGGCGCTGAGGAAAGCGCTGCAGCATGCGATTGCACAGTCGCAAAAGCAAAGGGGGAGACATAGAGCAACTGCAGTGGAGGCATCATCTGTGCTTGTGGAGGAAAAGGAGCCTCAGCGTCTGGTCATACCTACTTGTATTGAGAAGGAACAATCCCAGCTATTGCAGTCTGCCAGACAGGTTCTGGAAGAGAACAGCATGCAGCTCTTAGTGTGTGAATTTTCGTTCGAGCCATTTTTGAAAGAGAGTCTGGCAGGGGTGTTTGGGGTGTTCATACGGGAGGGGGAATCTCAGTGAGTGCTGTCGTGGTAGTTGTCGGAGAGGGGCTGCTGGCGGACAGCGTATGCAAACAACTGCCTGCCGAATATAGGGTAGTCCGTCAAATGAATTTCGAGCCTGAACTGCCGGATGGAACAAATTTGTTTCTGGTGCTGCACGATACTTGGATGCCTTCAGTTCATAAAAAGGCGGAAGAGGTATCCCGATCATCAGGTATTCCCTGGCTGCGGGGTTTTGTATCATTTGGAGAAGGCGTGATCGGCCCAATCGTTCACCCGTCTGCACCGGGATGCTCTCAGTGTGCGGACACTCGGAAACTCCTGGCAGGGCGTGACCGGGAAGAGATGTGGAAGCTGCAGCAGAAATTCGAAGGGAACAGCGGATTAGAAAGTGACGCCTGGGCATCACGGACAGGTCTTTTACAGGTGTCCCTCCTGCTTGTGTCCGAAGTGCAAAGGTGCCTGGAGGGCAGCCTGGCGGACCTGGAAGGACGAATGTATCTGGTCAGTCTGAAAACATTGAAAACCTCTCGCCACCTCATTTTGCCGGATTCATTGTGCCCGGTCTGCAGCTCCCTCCCTGAAGATTCACAGGAAGCCGCAGGAATTACTATTAAGCCAAGTCCGAAAATTAGTGCAGATAGTTACCGCTGCCGCTCACTGGAGGATTTAGAGCACTTGCTCATCAAAAATTATCTGGATCCGCGGACTGGTTTACTAAATGGGAAAATGTATGATTTCAAACCGCCTTTTGCAGATGTAGTTGTAAACCTGCCGTTGTTTGGAGGGGATGAAGGCGTGGCTGGCCGCACTCATTCCTATAAGGTCAGCGAGCTGACAGCCATTCTGGAGGGGCTTGAACGTTCCTGCGGCATCTCGCCCCGTGGAAAGAGGACAGCAGTCTTTGACAGTTACCGCAACCTGGAAGACCGGGCTTTTAATCCTCTAAAAGCAGGTGTGCATGCAGATGAACAGTATGCACGGCCGAACTTTCCTTTTAATAAATTAAATCCTGATATCCCGATGAATTGGGTATGGGGTTATTCGTTTTTGGAGGAGTGCCCGATTTTGGTTCCTGAGCTGCTTTCTTATTACAGCTTGGGCTGCGGGAATGGGTTTGTCTATGAAACGTCCAACGGATGCGCACTGGGCGGCAGCCTGGAAGAAGCGATTTTCTACGGTATTTTAGAAGTGGTGGAGCGTGATTCATTCCTGATGGCCTGGTACGGACAGCTGGCCCTTCCTCGGCTTGATCCTTATTCCGCTAATGATCAGGAATTGCAGCTGATGATTGATCGGGTAAGGGCAGTGGCGGGGTATGATCTTCATCTGTATAACGCGACAATGGAGCACGGGATACCAAGTGTTTGGGCGATGGCGAAAAACAGGAAGAAAAAAGGGCTGAATCTCATTTGTGCGGCCGGAGCCCATCCTGACCCGCTCCGGGCGGTAAAAAGCGCAGTCCATGAGTTAGCTGGAATGATGGGGACAATGGACGATGATTTTGAAGCGAACAAGACGAATTTACGGCAAATGCTTAAGGATTCTTCCCTTGTCAGGAAAATGGATGACCATGGGATGCTTTACGGTTTGCCGGAAGCGGAGGAGCGGCTGGCGTTTTTGCTGGATGAAAACCGTCCGCTCCGATCGTTTTCCGAGGAATTCAAGCAGGGAAGGAGACATGCAGACCTGACAGATGATCTGCAGGACCTTCTTCAGGCCTTGCACAGGCAAAAGCTTGATGTCATAGTGGTGGATCAGACGACACCGGAAATAAAGAGGAGCGGATTGCATTGTGTCAAGGTGCTGATTCCGGGGATGCTGCCCATGACATTTGGACACCACCTGACACGTGTAACAGGGCTTGGGAGGGTGCTGGAGGTACCAATGAAACTCGGATATGCAAAAGAACCCCTTAGAGTTGAACAGCTGAATCCACATCCCCACCCATTTCCATAAGCCCTTACTGGGAGGTGAAAAAGATGAATTCAGACACATTTCTGCACAATTTGCATTTTGATATTGATAAAATAACCCCGCCGGATTGGGAAGTGGATTGGGAAGATGCGCCGCTTGCTTATAAGCTTTACCGGGGCTTACCAGTTTTCCCCCTGTCCCTGGAGGTTCCCCTTTCTCTTGAAGAATGGGAGGCACCTGCAAAGCCTGATCTTAGGAGAATTGGGGATTTTCTTTGGTACACATTCGGCCTGAATCAATTTTCCCAGTCTGTCTCTCCAGTGGGTTCGGATGAGCAAGGGGATTTTATGCAGTCGTTTCGGCGGTCTGTGCCTTCTGGCGGAGCGCTGTATCCTAACGAACTATACATGTTTTTGAAAATAGATGATGTGCCGGAAGGGATCTACCATTATGATGTACTGCACCACCGCCTGGTGCTGCTTCGCAAGGGGAATTTCGATTCGTATATAGCCCGTGCTCTTGGCAGTCGGTGTGATGTGTCATCCTGTTTTGGGACTGTGTTCGTGACGACCATGTTCTGGAAAAATTACTTTAAATACAATAACTTTGCATATCGTCTGCAGGGCTTGGATGCAGGGGGAGTGATTGGACAGTTATTGGAGGTTACAAAGAGGTTTGGTTTTGCAGCGGGAGTTTACTTCCAATTTCTTGATCGTGCTCTCAACCATCTCCTTGGACTGTCTGATGAGGAGGAGAGCGTATATGCCGTGATCCCGCTGTCAGTGGAACCAACCAGATGGGCTGCGAACAGTACCAGCAGGAACGAAATGGCTTCTGCCGCTGAATTGTGCGGGGAAATAACCCCGATTCAGACTAAAACCTTAGTCAGATCTAACAAAGTAAAAGAATTTCCGATGTTAACCAGCATCAATAAATCGTCCATGCAGGAGTCCATAAGTTCGTTTCGTCAAATCATTCCTCATTACACCCACTGTGAGGGACGGCCTGTGACTCTTCCTCATGTAAACAGGATATCGTATGATTTGGCGGCAGTCTGCAGGGAGCGTTTTTCACCGGACATAGATTTCACTTTAGGAAAAGTCAGGCAGGAGCAGCTTGCTGCCCTTCTTCAGGAGGCGGCTGTATCCTGCCTGTATCGGAACGATTTAGATATGGCACTTGAAAATCGCGCGTCACGTGTAACTTTATATGTGTGTTTGAATAATGTCGACGGGATTCCGAATGGTGCTTATTATTATGACAGCGATGCCCATTCACTAAGAGAGATTAATCTTGGCGACCATCGGCTTGCGCTTCAATCCGGAATGCCTGCAGGCAATGTGAATCTGTTTCAAGTCCCGCTCTGCTTTCATATAGCCGGGGATAGAGCTTACCATAAAACGGAGTTGAACTATAGAGGCTACCGCATTCAGCAAATGGAAGCGGGAATGCTTATGCAGCGATTACTTATAGCAGCAACAGCGCTTGGAATGGGCGGACATCCGCTGCTCGGGTTTGATGCAAAGATGAGTGATGAAATCTACGGAACCGAATCACAGGGAAAAACCAGCCTCATCCAAATCCCAATTGGCTTCTACCGGGCCCGTCCATGGCTGAAGGGGAATTTAATTAGCTAGATTAGAAGATGAATCTGGTTGAAGTTTAGGGATGGTTGGGCGCTTAGCGACCATAATAAGAGTGGAGAAGAATATCGTCGTTAATAGAGTTGATTAACTCCCAAAAGTCAGGAAGTTGCGTAAAAAGGCGATAAACTAAAAACTAAAGATGGTGAAAATATAATACCTGCACAAAGACTGTTTATTATCTATATGCAATAAAAAAGCGGTAAATTGATGATTTACCGCTCTTTTATTGATTCAATCCATTTTGATTAAAAAAATGTGTAATAACAAAATTCACTTCCATCCTGTAACATTTGAGAATGTTTCATAATCACAACCTGTGATGTATTCAAACTCTTTTCCAGTTCTCCTTGTATATGCTTCGGATGCTATCGACAGTAACGGTTCAAAAGAGTTGTCCTTTGGCATTTTTTGAGGATTATTGAGACAATCATCAAAGTATTCTTCTCCCTCAGCAATCACGGAGCACCTAATATACAAGAATAGATCTGCAGAGAAATGCTCTTGTGTTATTTCATTATATGAATATTCTCCTATGTTTTTGGCGTGCTCTTTAGTGTCTAATAAATATAGCTTATAAGACAATGCTTCTTCAAACTCTTTAATGTCCTTTACTCTCATTTTTGCTAGTGCATTAACAGCAGGTTCTATTATTTTTTCTTCATCATTTTCATAAAAATTAAGTAAAAGAATAATTGACCAGAAGGTTTCATCCTTCATTATTTTTTTAGGTTTTTGTGGTTTATTATGATATTCTTCTTGTATTCTTTTTTCTTCTTCCCGAATTTCCTTCTCAAAGTTTTTTCTATCATGTTCCCATCTCCACTCTAAAGAAACTTCCATTCCAACAGAATCGTCCCATTTCCCGCCAAATGAGTTGCAAAATATTTTTCTTTTATTATCGGAAAAAGGAATATTCCCGATGTAAGTAACCTCTTTAGGTACCTTCCCTTCAACCCAAAGCAATGCACGGCTATTTTTGAAAAAAAGCGATTCTGAATAAGAATATCACCTAAAAACTCGTTTTCAATTGGTGGGATTTCTGTACCTATATATGGTGTTGTGATAATAAGATAGGATTTATCTATTTGGTCAGCAACTCTTATTGCACCGTATCGACCATCTGGTAAACTTACCGCAAAAACATCTCCTATTAATACTGTATTTTTTAATTTCCCCTTAGCCACTTTGACTCCTCCTGGAATATATACTCCTTAATAATTATTTATTAATTAATTGTCCTTATGAACTAAACTCACCATTAGATGTGTAAGACTCTTTACTAATTTTACTATATTTATCTCAGAAAAAACGCTAAAAAGCAGTGCGATTTCTGTTGTGAAATCCACTGCTTTTATACTTGTTTTTATATTTCTTTTTCCTTTGCGGGTACTCCAAAAGAGAAAGGCATACTGTAATTAAGTAAGTAGTGCAGTTATAGTGAAGAAAATGTAAAGAAATGATAGGAATCACACTTTAAATAACAACTCAAATAACAATAGAAATGACCCACAAACACACACATATATATCTGTGTGTGTCTAATTTACTTTTCTTCTCATAGTAAACCTTACATTAGTTGCTTATCAAGATTACTTTTACTTTTTTAGAATTAAAAATTTAGGTCTCTAGACTTACTGGGAATTTGAGCTTGGGTCGTATGATTATTCTTAAGGATAAAGTTAAAATAATGATAATGAATATAATGCGATATATTTTAAAACATAAAAGGAGTAGTCATTTTGAACAAAATCAAATCAAAGCTAGAAATCACATCCACTACTAGAAAATTGCAACTAGCCATTGCTTTGAGCTCGGTAATTTTCACCATCGGTACGACATTGCAAAATTTTGTCATTGTAAATACAGGGCTAATTGAAACTATGATGCAAATGGCAGGTGCTCAAAATCCAGCTGGAGAAGCACCAGGATTTACTTTTTGGTTTCGAATTGTTGGATGTATATATATCTTAGGTAATGCGTTAGGTTTATTGGCTTTTCGGAGCCGTTCTAGGGTACTATGGTGGACGATATTATCAGTAAACATCACTCAAGGTTTAGGTTTTGCTATGATACCTCCTTCAATGTGGACAGCTTCAACCGAAGCTTACGGTGTATGGGGGATATTACCTAGTGCTATCACCGATGGAGGTGGGCTCATCTTGTCCCTTGTGATGATTATTTCTATGGTGAAGTATCGCACTACATGGGCACAACACCGATTACATCAACGATAAAATACACTTAGTAAAGTTATACCTAAAAAGCCTCCATTGGGTCTGGAGGCTTTTTGGCTTTCAAAAAAAGGATTTGTTCATATTGTTCACTTATTTGCTTCGTTTAAATTAAGTACATAATCTCTATACTTAATATAAACAAAAATTTACAATCGCCTTTTGTATGCGTAGAATTAACAAAGTAACTAGCACATCTTTTAGCATGCTAATTTTAGAATTGACAACAACTAATGTCATTATTAGAAATAATTTGTAATTTACTCTGCGATTCTGAAGATAAAACCCGCCAATGATTGGAATAAAAGAGAAACAAGAGACCAAATCGTCAATGCAATTTGGTCTGCTAATAGGCATGTTATTTCATATGTGTCTCCACGTTATCTGAACTACTTAGTAATTAAGCCGGAGCCTTTTTTGCCTTTTATTCATTCCCCAAACTTCCCGCGATAATGAGACAAAGCCATAAGCGGAAAGATATACCGATAACTGTGGTAATGAATATAAAAGCTCCCCGCCATGGCCTGCCCTTTTGGATATTCTGTCGTCCAATCCTCTTTATCAATTGAGTTCAGCAAGTAGTGAATTCCTTTTTGAATCTGTTCAGTTGGCTGGTCTTCCGCTGCAATTAGAGCATCAACCGCCCACGCCGTGTCTGTAAGTGTGCTTGCATTCAAGGGAACATAAGATTTTTGGCTGTCGCTCAGGCAGGATTCTCCCCAGCCGCCATCCTCGTTTTGGATTTCCTTCAGCCAGTCACAAGCCTTCCTGACAGAAGGATGGGTTGAATGGCCTGCCGCAACAAGCCCTGTTACTGCCGCCCATGTCCCGTAAATATAGCAAATGCCCCATCTCCCATACCAGGTGCCATCCTGCTCCTGATTTTCCACCAGCCAGTTTACTGCGTTTTTAATCAAAGGGTCTGCAGATGGCAGATTCGTATAGTTCCCCAAAAACTCCAGCGTTCTCCCGGTCAGATCGGCTGAGGTGGGGTCTCCAAACATATATTCACCCTTTTCAAACGGAAGGAAGGCGAGCCATGGATTTTCGGTGTTTCTTTCAAAGGAAGGCCAGCCTCCATCATCATTTTGCATGGATAAAAGCCACTGAATGCCGCGATCCCAGGCATCCTGATATTCTGAACTGCCCTCGACACTTATGGCGATCGCCCTCAAAGAAGCGGTGGTGTCATCAACATCCGGGTTGAGGGTGTTGACATCGGAAAATCCCCATCCGCCCGGCTTTCCATGGGGGTTATGGATAGCCCAGTCCCCAAACTTTACATGCTGACGCTTCAGTAAATAGGTGTTTGCTTTCCTTACTGCAGGGTCTTCAGGGGAAACACCCGCTAATTGGAGGGCTGTGTTTATGAGAGATGTATTCCATATACTGGCGTTTGCGTATTGCATATGAGGGAGGCCGTCTATATCTGTCCGGAGCGATTTCAGTCCTGAAACAGCATTCTTTATAACCGGCTCATCCTTGGAATAGCCAAGAGACAGGAGCGCGAAAATCATTAAAAAGGTTGAGCTGAAGTAACTATAGAATGTCCCATCAGGCTCAATCCGCTCAAGCATATATTCCATTGCCCGGTCCATTGCCAATGAGTGAAGCTGTTCAGGCAGCCCCAAAAGCTCTTCAACACCTTCTTTGATCAATGATAAAAATGATCGGTATTCGGGCTGGACCTCCCACTGGGCTCTTGTAATTAGCAAGTCAGAAAGGTCAGGGCTGTTTTTTGTTTTGATGCTGAACTTTTTCTCTGAAAGAATCAGGATCGGAGCCAGATTCACACGCCCATACACCGAAAACTGATAGAAATTGAAAGGGAAGGACAGAGGCAAAAGCATAATCTCAACAGGAATCGGAAAGGATTCAGGCCATGGGTATTGTCCCGTAGAAGCTAGCATAATTTTGGTGAATATATTTGCGTTCTCCATTCCGCCATGCTCCTGTATAAATTCTCTCGCAGCTTTCATCCTTGCGTCTTCCTTCTCAATATAGCCCGAATAAAGAAGTCCATAATAAGCCTCCAGTGTGGCATTTGCATTTCCATCCTGTTCATCCAGGAAAAGCTTCCAGGCTCCATTTTCTTCCTGCTTGCTTAGGATTCTTGCGGCCAGTCCCTTAATTAATTTTTCATCATGTATCTCCAGTGTCCTTAATAAAATGATCATATAAGCGTCTGTTGAAATGCCGGTTTCAAAAGGATAATTCCATGAACCATCATTGGACTGATTTTTTCTTAATGCGGCAATGAGACGTTTCATGCCAGCAACGGTATAGGTCATTCATGCACATTCCTCTCCAGTTAAATTGCTCCTATAAATACATATTCATTTCACAGAGAGAGAATTCATGGAGGAGGTTTGCTTATCTTTTTTCAAAAGAAACACCCAATGAACTGGTTAAAAGAAGAATTAAAGAAAAGAGTTCAAAAGCAGATAAACCTTTCAGATGAAGAAAAGAGGATTCTGAGCCAGGTTAAAAGGGAGACAACTGAATGGAATCTAAATAACGTCACCCGGACACAAGCCTACCTTGACTTCTACCGGCAGCACCCCGAAATCCATTGGGCCTTTTTGGGGCATATGGTTTCCCGCAATGGCGGCTGGAATATGACCGATTTAAAAGGGGAGCTCCTGTCAAGATTACTTTCAAATCGGGAAAAGCAATCCTTCTTTTCTTTTTTGGAAAGAGGGAACTGGCTCATTTTTCAGGATGCGTATCCGCAATTTTTGATATATAGAGAAAGCTTGAAGCGAAACAAGCCCTTATTTTACCTTTTCCCGTTCCTTAATATCTCGGTTTTTATGGAAACAGTCTGGAGCAGCTTTTGGAGGAAGCCTGATCCCTATATGCTTACCATTGCCCTTATCATCAATGAACAAAGCTATTTAGAACAAAGGGTCATTCAAAACCCCCAATATAAACTCGAGGTTTTTCAAAAGCTTGAATTTAAGGTTCAGGAGCTGCTGTCCTTGAATCACATCCTCTTTCCTTATGAAAAGAAGAGTGTTCTTCATCTGAAAGGCCAGACATTGAATCATTTTGAATCGCTGCACGAGCGGATCACATTAGGAAAAAGGCTGTACGATGTTCTGTTTAAGGACAAAGAGGTGCTTGCCTTAACGGAACACTGGGCAAATGCACACCCACATACCGGCTCAAGAAAGGATTATTGGCCGCATATTTTCAATGATGTCCATGAAGGGGTGCCAGGCGAGCAATATCAATTTCAGTTAAAGTCGTGCCAGCTCCGGCCGGGGGGAAGGAGGATTTTTAGCCCAAGCCTTGAAATCGCCTGGAAAAATGCAAGCCAGCCTGAAGCAGAATTAGGAGATTGGTATAAAAGTGATCACGTATTGGAGTATTTTTTGGAGTCAGACGATATGATTAAGGGAGAGATCAGGCATGCATACTGTCAAACACTTGAAAGGCTCGAGCTCGCAGCCCTTGCCAAAAAGGTCGTCTGGAATTAAAGCCTATATACCTGCCATGCTGCTGGCATCGCTATTAGGCACATATTTAGATTTGTATTTTACCGGGAAGGGGATGTACGCTTTCCCAATAGGGCCATTCTCAGGCATCTTTACGATCAATATTTTATTCACCCTGGCCGTCCTTCCTATCTTCATGATTCCTTTACTAAAAATTATGGAAAGCTTAAAGGGCAGGTTCTGGGGAATATTTGTATTGGCTATCAGTATAGCGATGGCAGCTGCAGAAAAAATGGCAGAGAGTATCGGAATATTTGTTCATGCCGAAAACTGGCATCATCTTTATACCTTCATTGGCTACTGCCTATTTATTGGATTGATCGCTGCCTTTCATGGATGGATGAATGGAAATCGCTGAAAAAAGCCTATTTCAATAGTGTAAAAGCTTCCGTCTTCTGAAAAAGTTTAGTTGAAGGAATTTAAACGATGACTGAAGAAGTTGTAATAGTACCTAAAGTATATTTTAATATATTTCTTATTGCGGAGGGGGTTTAGTGCAAACACTTTTTAAATATTATAACTGGAGGATATTAAAGTGGTGAATTCATGAATATTATAGAACAATTTGGTGATGTGCCAAAACTAGAAACGGAACATCTCGTCCTTAGAAAAATCACATTAGATGATGCAGAAGAAATGTACTTATATGCTTCGAATGAAGAAGTAACAAGATATGTAACTTGGGATACTCATTCTTCAATATCCGATACAATTGAATTTATAAATTCATTTTTACCTAAATATGATGCTCCATGGGGGATTGAGCTTAAAGAAAATGGAAAATTTATAGGAACAGTTCATTTTGTTTGGTGGCATCCAGAACACAATAGTGCTGAAATTGGATATGTCCTTTCTAAGGAATACTGGGGCAAAGGGTTAATTACCGAAGCAGCAAGGGCAATTATCTCTTTTGGTTTCGAAAGTATGAACTTAGTTCGCATTCAGGCGAGATGCTTTTTAGAAAACAAAGGATCAGAGCGTGTTATGGAAAAGTTAGGTATGTCTTTTGAAGGGATAAATAGAAAAGTTTTGTATGTTAAAGGGGAACATAAAGACTTAAAGATGTATTCCATTTTAAAATTAATTGATAACCATTGCATCTAATAGAGTTGTGAAGATCTGCACTTAAACTATCGTTTGCACAAGCTTAAGAAGGGACGGAATTCATACCAAAGAAAACTCGCCAGTTTTTGGGCGAGTTTTGCTTTTTTATAAGCCATTTGAGATGTCAAAAGGACTGTCATTTCGGTGAATGCTTTTAGAAAAGCACCTCAAAACGGAACCTCAAAATCTATGGAGATAGGCTTTTTTCTGGTGGAAAATTCATTTCCTGTTTTGCATTTATAAAACAAACATGTCCTTTTATTAAAGAAAGGTAACACTCTATTTACAAATCGGTAAAGCTCCAATTGTTCGACATTTTTTTAATAATCACTTGATATAATGACATTATTTTAGAAGGAAGTGAGATGAATTCAGGTCAGTCCTTAGCAGCGAGTATAAACCTATCTAAAAAATATAACAAAATCATTGGGGGAGGAATCATGACGGAGGTTTTGCTTTATGTCGGTACATATATTTCCCTTACATTTGCTCTTGGCTGGCTGATTACGGTCGCTTTTAATCTATTTTTAAAATGAAGACCTTTGTAAAAAAGCTATTAAAGTCCTTTTCCTCTGAATGCACTCAGGACGCTGCGGCTCGTGCTCATCTATAAGGAATCTTATTATCCAGGGAGGAATTAGATATGTGGATTTAAACACTATTTTTACAGGACCGGATCCAAATGTTTGAGTATGAGAACAGGGAAGAAGCAAGAATTGAGCTAAAGAAAGCAAAAGGATGCAAAATTCTATTTGAGATCATTCACTATAGGGATTTTGAAAATAAATAAAATTCTCTTGGACAGCCGGTATACTAATCTGGGAAAAGACCTTCTTCCATTGAAGGTCTTTTTTTTATTAGATAAACAGCTGCCTATTTTGATTAGAATTAAGAAAACAAAGATAAAATCCGTTTAAGAATTATTGACTAACATCAAACGTTAGTTTAATATGTTTGTTATAAAACAAACAAATTTTTATTTTGTTTAGAAAAATTAGGGTGTGTTTAACCGATGGAATTTTCAAATCAATTCTGGGACGCTTCTTTAGAGGAGCTAAAACAGGGTTACATGGAAGAAAAAGAGACATACACTTGCCTGTTATGCGGGGAAAAGACGGAAAAAGGGATTGTATACCCATATAAAGATCGATTTTACGAAGCGGAGCGGTATATACGCATTCATATTGAAACGGAGCATATATCGGTTTTTGACTATCTGCTTTCGATGGATAAGAAGCTTACAGGGCTTACGGATCATCAGAAAAGTCTTCTGCAGCTTTTTTATCAGGGGAAAAGCGATAAGGATATTCAGAAGAAGCTGGACATGGGGAGTACCTCGACCATTCGCCATCACCGTTTTGCCTTAAAAGAAAAGGAACGTCAGGCGAAGACTTTCCTTGCAATCATGGAATTGCTGAAGGAAAAGGATGAGCACGCACCAGCATTCCTGCCGGTCCATAAAACAGCCACGATGGTGGATGAACGCTACAACATTACAGAGGGGGAACAGGAGAAAATCCTAAAGAAATACTTTCCCGAGGGTGCCGATAAACCCCTTGCAAAGTTTCCGCCAAGAGAGAAGCAAAGGCTTATTGTGCTGCGGGAAATTGCCGGCAGACTGAAGGCCGAACACACATATGGCGAGAAAGAGTTAAATCAGGCACTAGAGGCCATTTATGAGGACTATGCGTTGATCAGAAGGTATTTGATCGATTATGGATTTTTAGACCGAAAGCCAGATGGCAGCGAGTATTGGCTTAAAAAGTAGAAAACGGGGGATTACCATGGAACGAAAAAGAGAATTAAAGCAGCAGTTTAAAGAAACGCCCATTGAAGCTGGGGTTTATCAAATTAAAAATACAGTGAACAACAAAATCTTCATTGGAAGCACCAATAATTTAAAAAGCTTGAACGGGGTCAGATTCTCACTCGAAACAAACACCTACCTGCCTAATCGGGGGCTGCAGGACGAATGGAATCAGTTTGGGAAAGAGGCTTTTGAAATTGACATTCTTGAAAAGCTGAAAAAGAAGGATGATCCGTATTTCAACGAGAAGGAAGCGCTGGAGAAGCTTGAGGAAAAGTGGCTGGAGGAGCTGCAGCCGTTTGGGGAAAAAGGGTATAACACGAAAAAATGACGTGTGGGGTTCCCACACGTCATTTCTTTAGGCTTGTTTAGCCAGCAAGGATTCCTTCAGCCAATTCTTCCCCTCAACAATCCGGCTGACCATCATGGCCGATACCGTGTTGCCGGCTGAATTCAGGAGGGTAGCCGGTGCATCAATGATTGTAGAGATAACTGCGATGATCGGCAGCACTTCTGGCGGGAATCCGAACACGCTCAAGATGAGCATTTCGCCAATCATTCCACCGCCAGGGATTGCGCCCATTACAGCTCCGACCAGGAACGAAACAGCCAGGATAGTAAGAATGCTGGTCATACTCGACATGTCTTTCCCAAATAAGCTGAACAGGAACACAATCTTAAACACTCCGCCAAGAACAGAGCCATCTTTATGCGTGTTAGCCCCAAGCGGGATCATGGTTTCAGCAATATCCTGCGGAACACCCATTTTTCTGACAGCAGCAAGGTTAATCGGAATACAGGCTGCACTCGAGCATGTGGCAATCGCACTGACAGAAGGAGTGATTGCATTTTTCCAGAACACCTTGACGCCATTTTTTCCGCCAGCCGCAAAGGCATACAGCGTAAAGAAACCAAAGAAGTAAATAAGAGTTAAAACAAGATAAAGAACAAACACACGTACATATCCGCCGAGAATCTGCGGGCCAAGCTCACCAATGATTGTAGCGAAGTAACAGCCAAGACCAATTGGCGCATAGTACATCACAAATCCAACGATCTTCATCATGATGGCTGATCCGGATGAAAGAAGGTTGGCAATCGGCTTGCCTTTTTCACCGGACATCGCTGTCGCCAGTCCGAATAAAATCGAGAACACAATCAGCTGAAGCATGTTATTCTTCGAGAAAAGCATTTGGAAATCAGGAACCGTGAAGGCCTGAACCAGCTGCCCAAGGAACGTGACTTCTTCTGTCTCAGGATCGATGGACGCATCTGTCATGATGCTCTTAATGGCAGAGACGTCTGTATTTTTCAGGGGATCCACAATGGAAATCCCGATGAATCCCAGAATCGCGGAAATGACAGCCGTAATAAAAAACACGGTGAAAATCCCGGCCATGATCTTCCCAAGCCTTTTCATTCCGCCCATATTCGCAAGGCTCGATGCGATGCTGAAAAAGACAAGCGGCACAATGATCATAAACAATAAATTTAAAAATAAATCCCCAAACGGCTTCACAACCGCAGTCTTCGGGCCAAAAACCACTCCCGCAACTCCACCGATTAGGATGGAGAGGAGCAGGAAGATGGTTAGTTTGTAATTTGCAAAAACCTTTTTCATGATGTCTCAACCTTTCTGTGTAATTCAACACTCTATTATATAATTAAATCGTATCTTAAAAGAAGGCTGATGGAAAAATTCTTTATATTCTGTCTGATTCGCCTTTATTGGCCAAGCACCATTTGAAAAACGCTTCTCTATTCGAATAGTCTATTTAAGTCTATGATGGTGCCGCACTGCCTACTGTTTCGGAAAGTAGAGACTGGAGGCTTTTTGTTTGGAAAGATTTTAGTATTCTGGGGGAGCTTGATGGAATGTAAATTACTTTTTTGAGGGAAACTGATTCAACCTTTTTTGGTACTAATTAGGGGAAAATAGAACATACGTACCAATTATGGTATAATATAGAATAGCTACAAGGCAGGGTATGGGAGCGGTGGCTACCCCCGAGGTCAGAAAGGGGGTGCTGTCGTGTACGTAACGAATGATGATCTAAGTATTATGATTGCTTTCGCTACTCTAGTCGTCACAATTATTGTCGCAGCACAATCGGGCAAAAATAAAAACGACTAGCCCACCCTGATTTGGCCGTCGGGTCGTGGAACTAGTCATTTCATATCGCGACCTCAGCCACCGCAAACTTATACTGCGGAGTAGCTAAGATGAAGACTTGGGTGTGACAGCACCTGAGTCTTTATTTTATGTTGTGTTCTTATTTTAATAATATACTAATAAATTCTATTCATCAAGTGTTCTGACTATTCAAGCTCTCCCGCTTCCCATGCCTCCTGCTTCATAATTGCCCTCATTAATGAAAATTGATATTTGTATTTTATAAAACATTTGTTCGTATTTTTCAAAAATTTAGTTAGAAATGTTACGAAATTTTCACAATTCATTCGACAATATTCGCGCGAAACTGGCCGCTGATTTCTTTATAGTGAAAAGTGTTACGTTTTGAAAGATTGGGGTGTAAAGATGAGAACTTTAAAGATAAAAGACTTAACCCTGGACGCGCTGGAAGAACTGGAACATGACCTTCATGAAAACGGGGAAAAAAGCAATTACAGCTATTACATGCAATTGGTGATCATTTATGAAACGATGTACAAAAGGCTTACAAATCTTGCTAGAAATAATGGCCCCTATTATGATTACGCACTAAAGGAAACAAAAAAACTGCTGGTATCGTATCTTATTAAATATGGAACCTACTTAAAAATGAATCACTTCAGGGACGACAGTGATGAAGTAGAGTCACTGCTCAAGGCGATTAGACTAGAACAAAAGCTGCCGATTGCCTATTACCGTCTTGGCTGCCTCGCTTATAAACATGGCAAATACGGTTCAGCTGTCCGCTATTTCCAGCAGTCCCTGAGTAAGCAGCTCTTAGGTGACCCAAGCTACAGCCTCAATCAGCAGCAGGAACTCCATGCCCACATATATTTGGCCAACTGCGGGCTGCATGTTGCGGGCGAGTCCTTTGAATCGATGGAAAAACTCCCATCTCCGGATCAGCTGCCGAGCGCAGAGCTGTCCCCATTACTTGAAGCATCATCAGCCAATGAAACCTACTTACATAACCATGCCTTCTACAAAATAACCAAAAATAAAACGGAGACATGTTCAAAGGATGTTTGCGAACATCTATTTGAAAACAGTGAAGAAGGTGAGATGGTTCTGTACTTTAACGACCGGGAAAATATTCTATTATTTAATGGTCAGGATGCCATCATCACGCCAACCGATGCGAATATGATCAGACATTTCATGCTGTGCTCCAGCAGGGAAAATCCAAGTACGAGAATCACAATGCGCGATTTTTTCGGAAGAACGGGGCGTGATGGGGAGGTAAAAAAGAGCACCTTCACCAAATCCATAGAAAGACTCAGGGCAAAATTACGGGATATGCCTGAGATGATTGATGTAACCGAAGACAGGGGAGAGACTGCCTATTATTATAATGGAGCCCATCCATTTACCATCCTCTTCAGGGTCGATGATGCTTTTGCGAATCTGTATGTGAACTGAAAATGAACGAATGAGGAGCCAAATCAGCGGTTTTTATAACCAGTCAATTAGGCTCCTTTGCATTACAGCCCCTTTTTCATTATAAAAGGGTCTGCTTCGTATTATTTAGTAAATCTTCTATTGCGAGATCCAGGGTGGAATGATTCTCAGCGTCCAGCCAGTTTTCTGGAATGATGAGATAAGAGCAGCTGCCGCTGTGTAAATAACGGTAAATAATATGGGCTGCATCGATTTCATGTCTGGTAATCTCACCGGGTGGATTTTCATCTTTATTAAAATAAGCTAAAATGTTCTCTTTTATTTTTTTACTAATATTACCGTTTGCTCCATAGCTCTGGCTGAACAGAATCTCCGTCCTTTTCATAAGGTACAGTTTAATCGATGAATCCGTTAATCTTTCGATTGCAGCGATACTATGGTTTTCTTCGGTGAATTCGATGACTTTTTCTTTTTTTAACAGGGAGCTTACTGCCTGTATATGATCCCGATAGGTGGAGGCCGCTTCAAAATCAAAGATTTCAGAGGCGTCCAGCATCATTTGAGTCATGTCCTCTAAGATACTCATGTCCGTGCCTTTCAGAAAACCGATAAACCTGTCCAGGATGTCATTGTACTGCTGTTCGGCAGGACCGCCAATACACCGGCCAAGGCAGGAGCCTAAGGAATAATTCAGGCAGGCGGAGTTCGATCCATTGGGATTGCTGCAATTTAGCTTAAAGCATTCCTTTAACCCCCGGATAGCTTCTTCCACTCTTCTTCGGCTTGTAAAAGGGCCAAAATAAACTTTGCTGTCATTTTCACTGGGATCAAAGGCAATATCAATCTTACGGTGATGGCCGGTAAGGCCGATTGAGATATATATGAATGTCTGCGGACTCTTCATCATCCGATTATAGAGCGGCTTAATGCTTTTTATTAATTGGCATTCAAGCATAAAAGCCTCGAATTCGGTATCTGTCAGGATATAGTCAAGATCTCTTAAGTGTTTGACCAGCTTTTTAATCTTTGGTGAATGGTTCGTAGAGTTCCGGAAATAAGACTGAACCCGATTCTTAAGATTCTTCGCCTTCCCCACATACAGAACTTGGCCCTGCGAATCCTTCATCAGATAGACGCCTGGAGTTAAGGGCAGGTTTTTCACCTTTTCTGGGAGATTAATAGCTATTCATTCCTTTACTAGAATATATATTTAGTATTTTATCATGGGAGGGGATTCTGCAGCTATTTCCCTGATTTGGGTATTGTATGGACCACTTGTGTCTATTTATTAGGCAGGTTGTGATAGAGGTTTTCTTGCTGTTAAAAATACAAGAAGAAGTATTTGGGCTTGAAGAGATTAAACAGGGTCTGTATCAACAGAAGCAATGTAACTATGGTAATAAATAGGCTAGCGGTGAGTTGCTGTGTTTAATCGGATGATAGGCAATAAATCCGTCATTTTAATAGAAATGTGCCTTTTCTCTCCTTTTTAAAATAATCCTTTCTTTTTTTATATCCCAGGAATTAGTCCATAAGTATAATTATTTGAAAATTACAAAAAATTTATTGATTTTGTAAAATTCTAAAAATAAAATGTAGTAAAGCTACATAGATTTGTAATGCTGAAGAAGTTTTACTACATAAAAAGGAAGGAGAGGGCGATGCAAAAAGGATTGGATCGTATTCGGCAGGGGATTGGGATATTGAATCCCTCGGAGAAAAAAGTGGCAGAGTTTATCTTGAAAAATCCGCAGAAAATTTTGGACATGCCGATTGCGACGTTATCGAAAAAGACAAATACAAGCGAAGCTACGATAATTCGAATGTGTCGTTCGCTGCATTTTAAAGGATTTCGTGAGTTAAAGATCAGTATTTCTGCTTATATTAGCCAGGAGGATCAGAAAGGCAATAAATACCAGGATATATCAGAAGGTGCGTCTCTTACAGAAATCATTAAGTCCATTTCTAATAATAATATGTATTCGATTAATAGTACGCTTGCTATTTTAAATCCTAAATCAATAGAAGAGGCGATTACCATATTAGATAGAGCCAAGCGAATAATCGTCATTGGCGTTGGGGCGTCTGGGATTGTAGCGTGTGACTTTGAGCAAAAATTAAAACGAATCAATAAATGGTGTGAAGCAGTAACGGATAGCCATTACATGCTAACAACTTCGGTCCACCTTCAGGAAGACGATGTAGTGTTAGCCGTTTCCTATTCGGGAGAGACAAAAGAAATCATTGATGCCCTTAAAATTGCTTGTGCCAATGGAGCAGCTGTTATCTCGTTAACAGGCTATTCGACGAACACGGTGCAAAAAATGGCAGATATTAATTTGTTTGTATCTATAAGTGAACAGAGTATTCGAAGCGGAGCCACAGCTTCCAGAATTGCGCAGTTAAATGTGATTGATATCTTGTTTACAGGGCTGGCGTCCCTCAATTACGAACAGTCTGTAGATTATTTAGAAAAAACCAGGAAAGTGATTCAAGACAGATTTACGGGCTCCAGAAGCAAGTTTTTACCCAATGTATGAGGTCTAATAACATTCACATGCATTGGTTGAATAATAAACTAAAGGGGTGTCAAAGCATGAATGGAAAAGCAATGATGAAAGGGAAAAGAATGCTGATCATGGCTCTTATTCTAGTAATGGGGATGCTGTCAGCATGTACCTCTGATTCTTCATCAGGAGACGGCAAAGAAGAAGGAAAGAAAAAATCAGGCGGTGCGGATGGTGAAATCGCTGGAGAATTAGAAATCCAATACTTTGTTGGCGGATATGGTGACGGATGGTGGAAATCAGTAATTGAAGGATTCAAAGAAAAATATCCGAATGTTGAAATTGTTGAACATGCTGGGCCAGATATCAATACAGAGATGAAAACACGCTGGATTTCCAATAATCCGCCGGATGTTGTCTATATTGATGGAAATGGTTCAAGTGAAACACAAATGATTAGTGATGGACAGCTCATGGACCTGAGTGATTGGGCAAAGGATCTTAAACTAGAAGATGGAAGTCCACTGCTCGAAAGCTTTATATCACCCGCTGAAGAATTAGATGGCGGAGCGATTTACACATTGCCGCTTGTGTTTGATACGTGGGGAGTCTGGTATGACAATGCGTGGTTCCAAGAGAAAGGATGGGAGGCGCCAAAAGATTTTGATAGCTGGCTGGCTTCCATGAAACAAATCAAGAAAGACACTGGCATTGCTCCATTCATAACAACGGGTCAATATCCGCAGTACTTCCAGCGTGGCGTGTTAAATCCTGCCTTTGCAGCTGCTGGCGGGGAAGAGCTATTAAATGATTTATCTGATGGAGTTGTGGAAGCTTGGGAAAGTGAAGAAGTGATGGAAGTCATGAAAAAAGTCGAAGCAATGGTCGATGCAGGGATGGTGGATAAAGGTTTTGCCGCCCGCAGTCATACACAGACGCAAATGAATTTTATTATGCATGAAAATGCTTATATTCCTGTAGGATTCTGGCTGCCAACCGAGATGAAAGCTGATACACCGGAGGACTTCGAATATGGCTTTATGCCAACTCCTATGAATGATGATGGAGATGCAATGGCACTGGTACCAGACATTCGTCCTGTGGCGATTGCCAAAGAAGCTGAAAATCCAGAAGCAGCCAAAGCGTTCGTAGAATACCTCTTTACCGAAGAAAATGCACAAAAATTTGCAGAATCAACTGGTGCAATTATGAACTTAAAAAATGTAGATCTTTCCAAAAATGAACAGGTGCCTGAATTCTTAAAAGGAATCAATGACATGATCAATAACCCAGGTTCGATTGAAATTTATAACAGAAATACACCTGAAGGCAAAGACCAAAAAATTTCGATTGAGATGACGGATGAATTGCATGTTCAAATCGTTGAGCTATTAATGGGCCGAATTGATGCTGAAAAGTTTGTCCAAACCATGCGGGATAAAGCAAAAGAATTGCGAAATTAATCGCAAAAGCCTGGTGCTGCAGAATGCAGCAGAAAGCATCTCTTTTTCATGATTTAAGGAGAATGGAAAGCTGCTGAATGCTTTTCATTCTCTTTTATACATAAACGATGACAATCTATATTCTGTTTTCCAGGAAGGAGTGATGGGATGGTACAGTCGAAAACGCAAAAACATCTTTTTCTGGCATTTTGTTTGCTGCCTACTTTTATCTTGTTTCTTGTCTTTACAGTATATCCTGCTGTCAATGGCCTTTATTTATCCTTTTTTGAATGGTCGGGAACAAGTGCGGTTAAAGATTTTATAGGGCTAGAACATTATAAAAAATTATTCAATGACTCTGTCATTCTGAAATCTATATTCAATGATTATTTTTTCGTGTTTACGAAAGTAATAGGGATTATGATTTTATCCTTGTTTTTTGCTGTTGCTCTAACACAGCTTCGAATTAAAGAGGCACCGTTTTATCGGGTTGTATTCTTCTTTCCCAATATCATGTCTGTTGTGGTGATCGGGATCTTATGGCAATTTATCTTTGATCCGGATATTGGGCTTATCAATGGGCTGCTTACAGCGATCGGTCTGGAAAGCTGGACGAGACCCTGGCTTGGTTCCATGGAATGGGCGCTTCCCAGTCTGGTATTGCCAGCCGTATGGGCTGGCATCGGACTGTTTATGCTTTTATTAATGGGCGGAATCATGAATGTGTCGAAAAGTCTCTATGAATCTGCTGAAATCGATGGAGCAAGCGAATGGCAGCAATTCTGGAACATAACCGTACCACTCATTTGGCCGCAGATTAAGACATCCATTATTTATATTGTGATTACCTCCTTAAATGGATCCTTTGTCATTGTTCAGATTATGACAAATGGCGGACCAGGGAATGCGACAGAGGTAATGGGTTCTTATCTGTATGAAAAGGCCTTTGAAGACTTTCAATTCGGCTATGGTGCAGCCATAGGTGTTTTAATTTTAGCGGTATCATTGGTTACCGTACTGATCCTGCAATATATTTTAAAAAGAGAAAAAGTAGAATATTAAGGGGAGAGGGGTTTATTTTGGGTTATGTCCGATTTTTATCAGCGCTTGCCGTTCGAATTCCATTAATCCTTTGGTCTGTTGTGGTTATTTATCCCATTCTCTGGATGTTTATCGGTTCCTTTAAATCCAATGCAGAAATATACGCTTCACCATGGTCCCTGCCAAAAACATTTAACTTTGAAAACTTTGTCCTGGCTTGGACTGATTTCAATATCGGCACCGCATTTATAAACAGTATTTTCGTCACGATCCTTGGGACCTTCTTATGTTTGGTCCTGGCAATTCCCACTTCTTACGCACTTGAAAGGCTCCGGTTTAAAGGGAGTGACATTTTATTTAATACGTACCTCTCAACGATGATGATTCCGTCTGTTCTTGGCTGGATTCCCTTATTCTTTTTATTAATGCGGATGAATTTATTGGATAACCTATGGGCTTTATCCATTGTATACGCGATCTCGCATGTTCCGTTCACGATTTTTATATTAACCAGCTTTATGGGAAATGTTCCGCGGGAATTAGAAGAAGCAGCCGCTATCGACGGGATGTCACAATATGGTGTTCTGTTAAAAATAGTTACCCCTTTAGTAAAATCAGGGATCATTACGGCATCCATCTTAAATGCCGTTTCATTCTGGAATGAATATTTTATGGCACTCATTCTTTTACAAACCGATAGCAAAAATACGCTTGGTGTGCAAATGGACCTGCTGGCTACACATGCACAATACAATAGTGCTTGGGGAGTATTGTTTGCAGGCCTGACCATAGCTGTCGTCCCGGTAATCATCTTTTATGCTCTTTTCCAGCGTCATGTGGTTAAAGGGATGACGGAAGGTGCAGTGAAAGGATAAGCAGTAATAGAAAAAGGTGGTTACATATCATGAAGAATACATTTTCCAAGGTTACATCTTTTATTGATCAATCAGTACAGGAAAAACAGATACCTGGTGCCGTGGTAGGGGTTGTAACTCCTAATGCTATGCCCTATATTCACTTTTCAGGATTTGCCCATACCCAAAAGGGGATCGAAATGAAGGAGGATACAATCTTTGATTTAGCTTCATTAACAAAGGTTGCCGCGACGCTTCCCGTCATTTTAACTTTACTTGAAGACGGCAAACTGGATCTGGATGATCCTGTCCATCGCTATATCCCGCAGTTTGAGGTGTTTCAAAAAGAAATAACAATCAAGCACTTATTAACCCATACAAGCGGGTTTCCGCCGGAAATAAAGTTTTATGAAAATGATTATACTTTGGAAGAATCCATTCACTTAATCTCTCAAATAAAGAGTCGAATGAAAACAGGAGAACAGGTTATCTATAGTGATTTAAATTTTATCGTACTTGGATATATGGTCAAGAAACTCACTGGAATGTCTTTAGCAGCTTTTGCTAATAAAAAGATCTATGAACCTTTAGGGATGTCTGATACTCATTTTAATCCTCCATTTAATAAGATAAATCGAATAGCTGCTACAGAGTTTATCAGCGATCTTCAAGAGTATCAGTGGGGTAAGGTTCACGATGAAAACGCAAACCATTTCCATGGGGTAAGCGGCCACGCGGGTCTTTTCTCTACTGTACAGGATTTATCCAAATTTGCGAGGATGATATTAAATGGAGGAACCATTGGAAACCAGAAGATTCTATCTAAACAAACGATAGATTTAAGCAAAGAATGCCAGACCCAAAATCTGAATTTACGGCGAGGGATTGGCTGGCAATTATATGATCAGCCCTCTTTTTCGGGGCAATATCTCCAAAATGGGTTTGGCCATACCGGATTCACAGGAACCTCTATATGGTTTGATGGCGAACAGCGTTTCGCAGTGATTATCCTAACGAATCGTGTGCATTTTGGCAGGGAAACGGATATTTCCCGATTCAGGAGAATTACCCATAATCTAATATCCTTAGTGATGGAAGACGAACACGAGGTAAAAGGCGATGAATAAAAGGAAGAGATGGATTGCGGTTGATGGCGGAGGAACTAAAACACAATGTGTGATTGGTGACGAAAAAGGCAGGATTCTTGCGGCGACTGCTGGTGAATCAACCAATATCCATTCCAATCCGCATGAGCATGTAAAAAATGTTTTACTGGGACTGATTGATGAAGTCTTAATGGCATCTTTCTCCCATGAGGATGAGGTTGAATCCATTCATTTATATTTGGCCGGATGCGGACGAGAAAAAGATAAAGAAACAATCAAATCGTTTTTTATGCTCACCTCTTATAAACATAAACTGGCAATAGAAAATGATGCTCTCGCAGCACTAGCTGCCGGAACCTGGGGAGAGCCAGGCATCATTCTAATTGCCGGGACAGGATCCATTGCATATGGGGTCAATCCCTTAACTGGTGATCACGTTCGGGTAGGGGGATGGGGTTTTCTGCTTGGTGACGAAGGAAGCGGATATTGGATTGGTCAACAAGGCATTCAGGCCGTCATGAAATCCTATGATGGAAGAGAAGCAGCTCCTCTATTAACGAATTTAATCAAGGAACACTTTCACGTTAAAGAAGCCCCAGAACTTATCTCCAGTATTTATGGAAATGCAAGTGAGCGCTTAAAAATTGCCAGTGTTGCGCCGCTAGTCATGCAAGCAGCGGAGAGTAATGATCCAGCAGCCAAACGAATAATAAAGGAAGCGATCGAAGAGCTGTGTATATTAGTCCGTGCTGCAAAGAAGAGATTAATGCCCGCTGATTCATTGCCTATAGTTATTCATGGCGGACTATTTTCAAATACTTCTTTTCGAGAAGGGTTTATAACTTATATGAAGTCCAATGCGGGTGAGGTGCTTATCTTTCCAGCATTCCCTCCAGTTATTGGTGCCTACCTGATGGCACTAAAGGAGAGTGGGATTTTGATAGATGAAAGGAAGAAAAAGAATTTAGAAATGAGTTGGGACAGATTGAAGTAGTATTTTTAGATAACAGAGGGACGGTTCTGGAGTTTCACCGTGAAACGCCAGAACCGTCCCTGTGTTTCGCCTATGCCAATTTCACTTAAACCAAACCCATATAATCACGGAATCTGGAAATAATAGCGTATAGCAGTAAATATTCCAGCGGGGGTGTGAAGAATTGGCCAATAAGATGGTAAACCTTTGTATTTATATTACGCCTAGAGGTGGAGTCGAACTCATTGATATTGAAAATGATGTTAAAAGGGCATCGTTAATTTGGAATCAGTGCGGGATTGAATTCAAGATAAAGAAATTATTTACTCCGATTGAAAAACGGGAATTGGCAGATTTCCTATTTGCTGATAAGGAAATTACCCATTGCGGAAATTTAGCAGCTGTTCCTCAAACGCCGGTTATCACAAAGCTAAAAAATATGTTGTCCTTCCGGCCAGAATGTGAGGAAACAGATGTTGCGGTTTATTATGTGGATGGAAACACGTTTTCAGATGGAGTCACTAACTCGTGTTTTTACCTTCAGCAAGAAAATGGGAAAAAACGTTTCTCGATTGTCTTAACACTTGGTGCCATAAACTCCGATCAGCTAGCCCATGAATTAGGACACGCGTTATTCGTTCGAGAGACTGATGGCAAGTTTGATGATCCCGATCCGAAAAGGGATCCAGCAGATCGGATTCATAATACGGATCAATGTTACTTGATGCATACACCGGTAACGGGAATCAAAATTTCTCAGCCACAATGCAGGCTGGCGAATAATAGCATTCTGTTAAAGGATGCCCTGCCGCCAGCAGATCTTTTTCGGCTTATAAAATTCCACGGAAGCTTATTTATTGTAGACTATGATTTCCCTGATTCCAATGACATGGAAATGTTCGATTTGCCACATAAAGAGCTGAAAGTAAATCCATCTAACATTGTGAATACATGGGAGTTTTCGCATGTTGTAGATGAAGTTCGGATTCTGGTGACGCTGAAATTTTACTGGAGTATGGATTCTTCGATTACTCTGAAGTCTTTCTTAACCCTTTACGATGACGATGATGCAGAGGGTTGGAAAGGTTCTTCAATTCACATTCCAAAGGATGCTCAGAACCTCCATTTTTCTACTGAGGTTATTAATGATGAGGAAGATAATTCTGACGAAAAAGGCCATTTAGTATTATTCATTTCAAACGAGATCGACCCCAATCCTTAAGGAGGCTGGAAAATTGAGGAACAAATGTGTGAAACTTTGTGTCTATCTTACCCGAGATGTGAGTAAAAGTGATCATGACCTTATAGAAGATGTTCGTAGAGCTTCGGCAATTTTGGCTCAATGCGGCATCGAATTCCGAGTGAAAAACAGATTTACACCGGAAAAGCTGCCTGCCCTTAATGTCTCTTTTCAAAATAAAGAAATTAAAGTATGCGGCAGTATTCCGAATACCCCAGAAAATGAAAAGCTAAAACAATTACTGGCTGTCCGGGAAGAGTGCAATGAGGATGAAGTGGCTGTCTATTATGTTGGGGAAGGTGCTTTTGAAGGAAACTCTGTTTCTTGCTTTTACTTTCAGGAGGAGAATGACCAAAAGCGATTCTCTGTTGTCTTAACATCTGTTGCCTCTTCTGACTTTTTAGCACATGAGCTTGGACATGCCTTAATGGTTCGTGAACACGGAAAGTACGATGATCCGATTAATCCTGACCCTGCTGATAAAATTCATAACATCGAACCCTGTAATTTAATGAATAAAACAGTAAAGGGAATAAATTTAAATGAGAGACAATGCGTGATTGCAAACAAAAGTTCACTGTTAAAAGAATGGTCACCTCCATCGGAAATGTTCAGGAAAATCCATTACCGAGGCAGTTTATTCATTAGGGATGATGACTCGGGTCTTTTTGATCCACGTGCAGCGGATTCCGAAACACATACAGTTAAGTCTCATGAGGTAAGGATCGGTCCCTTGAACACCAATGATTCCTATTTCCAAGCGATATTTACGACTGATGAAGTTCAAATCTACATTCATTACAACTGGACATGGAATTTTGACTTATCCATCACATTTGAAATTGGCATGAGTTTGTATGAAGACGATAGTCTCATAAGCGGACTAATTTATGATGACCTGGATGGAGAAAGCTCAAAAGTAGTGACAATTCCTAAAGATGCTGTGGACGTTGAAGTGAAACTGAATGTCTTTAACGAGGATGAAAACGATACTCACACGTTTGGAAGTCTAAAGCTTTTCGTTTCAAATGAGATAGGATTTTCAGGTGAGAACTAGTAAATGTTAGTATAAACAAAAGGCAAACTCGTCATATTTGAGTTTGCCTTTTTATGGCTTCAGGGTGAAAGTAATTGGAAACAAGGGGCGGTTCGCGCGTTCATACATTGAAAGAGAAACATGTGAACCGTCCCTGTGTTTTTACAGCTATTTGGTTTTCCCCCATAATACTAGGTGGTCTCCCATATATGCAAATTGAATAAACAATATTGTTATTGTGGTAAATGATGACTTTTGTTGTATAAAAAGGATAGATGTATACAGGTGATTATCCTGTTCATTTATCCTTTTTCTTTTACATCTATAAAATGTGTGACATTCTAATCAAGTATTTAGTTCTAAGGTATCCTAGAGATTTAAGATAAGCAGATGTTTTAGCTACCTATTTTGTAGGCCATTGAACGACCATTTGCCAACAAAATTCTATAAAGTATAATATGAGGATAGAAAAATACAGCAAAAGGAAGAACACTTGATTATTTTTAAGCAAAAGTCACTAGTCTCTTTTATAGTTGAAAAAGATTAAGTTAAATAGTAAGTCGAACTTGTTAACAGGAGGGAAAGATGAAAATTTATGTGGATGCAGATGCTTGTCCGGTGAAAGATATTATTATTGCAGAAGCAAGGGATTTTGAAATTCCGGTTATCCTTGTTACAAGCTTTTCTCATTTTTCTAATGCAGAACAGCCATCAGGAGTGAAAACCATTTATGTTGATTCTGGAGCAGATGCTGCAGATTATCGGATTGTGAAGTTAGTGGAAAAAGGAGATATTATCGTGACGCAAGATTATGGTCTTGCGTCACTAGGTTTAGCAAAAGGAATTACCGTCCTCCACCATAAAGGATTTAGATATACAAATGAAAATATTGACCAATTATTACAAACACGTTATTTAAGTGCAATGGCTAGAAAAAGCGGACAGCGAACGAAGGGACCAAAGCCTTTTACAGCAGAAGACCGGGAGCAATTTAGGGATCTTTTTAAACAGGTTATTTCACCTAAAATTTAAGCTAAATTAGAGATTCAGAAAGGAGCTAAATATTTTGAAGTATTTTAAATCGCAAATGCAACAACTAATTAAGGGAAATAAAGAACTCCATACACGCTTTAAAGAACTGAAGGCTGAGCATGGTCTTGAGAAAAACAATGCCCTCAAGGCCTTGTACCATTCAGAAGTTGCGGATGGAGGAAAGTATCAGGTAGCTTACCAAGCACTTGATCAGCCCAAAAAGTAGACTCTTATATCTAATTATACTTACTAAAAATTCTGTTATAAATGTTGGATGGTTATAAGTGGATTAAGTTAGTGACCAAATTATGAAGTGGGTTGCTACGCAGTACAACGCTACTGCGTATTCGAACGACATATAATTGTTCTCTTTGTAGAAGAATGTACATATTAACGAGGGCTTGAGACTAATAAATATCTTGAATCACAGAGGGACGGTATTATTCGAAGTACATAGCGGCGATGGAGGAGGAAGGGGTGCCCATCTGGGGAATCACCATTCAGAACGAACCTGAAGCCAGGCAGGTATGGGACTCCTGCCTTTACACAGGAGAAGAAGAACGGGATTTTATCAAAAATCCACATGAGAAACATGGCCATGGTGATGTAAAGATTATCATCTGGGATCATAACCGTAATGACATTTTCGAGAGAGCCTAAGCCGTCCTGTCCGATCCAGAAGCTGCTAAATAGTTGTGGGGAACGGGAGTCCATTGGTATGTGTCTGAGGAATTTGAGAATCTTTCCAGGGTTCACGATGCATTCCCTGACAAGCACTTAATTTTCACAGAAGGGTGCATAGAAGGCGGTCCACAGATGGGCGAATGGCATACGGGTGAGCGGTATGGCCGAAACATCATCGGCGACTTGAACAATCATCTTGAATTATGGATTGACTGGAATCTCGTGCTGAATGAAGAAGACGGACCGAATCATGTGGGGAACTACTGTGATGCGCCAGTGATTGTGGATACGAAGAAGGATGAGGTTTACAATAACAGCTCCTACTATTATATTGGGCATTTCAGCAAGTTCATTAAGCATGTAGCCAGGCGAATTGGCATCCAGGCATCAAATAACCGCCTATTGGCCACCGCCCTTGAGAATATCAATGGTGAAACGGTGGCGGTATTGATGAATGAGAATGACAGTAGAGAAGAAGTATCTATATCCCTTGGGGGTAAAAGTATGATGCTTATTCTTCCGAAGCATTCTGTAGCGACAATTATTATTTATTGATAGATAGGAGAACAGCCCTGAATGGGGGCTGTTTTTTGTATATTGTGTAAGACTTGTAAGCATGTATCAGGTGCTTTTTCTTAATACAATTTTGTAGGGTGTCTTATCCATTTCTTAACTATTTTATCGATTATATATCTTTCCAAAGAGATATTAAAAAACACTAATACTTAATGAATATTCAGAATTTTCCAGAGGTTTTTCACATTTCAAATCGAATGATATATAGTATCTGCAACTTTATAAACTTTCCTGCTCATTAGGAGGAACTAATCTGCGAGGAGGATATTAATGGGTAAATCAATCCTTTTTGAAATTCAAGAAGAAGTGAACTTAGTGGCTGAAGCCATTAAATCTGTTTTGTCTTTAGAAGTAATTATTTATGATAAAAATAAAGTTGTTGTTACGGCCACAGGCGGGGGCACGCATGCAGTTGTGGGTGAGCCGGTTCGAGGACATATCATCGCAGAAGTCTTAAAAACAAATCAGCCTGTTTACAATTTAGAGCCAGGTTTTCATGACGTATGCATAAGCTGTATCCTTCATCAAAATTGCCCTGAAAAATCAGATGTTTCATATCCATTAACACATGAGGGTGAAATTGTCGGGGTTATCAGTTTAACTGCATTCTCTGAAAAACAAAAAAATGAATTTAAAGAGAAGCATCGTATTTTATCAAATTACCTCGGGAAAATGGCGGATTTAATCAGCAGTAAAATAAATGGAACATCGCTTTTAAAGAAATATTTATCCACCTCACAAATGCTGCAAGTGACGATCCAATCCATGTACGAGGGAATCATCGCTGTTGATCAAAAAGGGTCCATTTTAGAGATGAATCGTTCTGCAGAAAAAATACTAAATATAAAAAAACAAAATGTTTTAACTTTGAATATTTCAGAAGTTATTCAAAACCTTCCGATTACAAAAGTATTTTCAACGGGACAAGGATACTCGGATAAAGAATGTTCTCTTGTTGTAAATGGAAAAATGATTCAAGTCATTATCAGTGCTAACCCTCTGATCCATAACAGCCAAATTATTGGATGTGCCATTACCCTCAAAGATTTAGCCGAGGTTCAAAAGTTTGCCTATTCTATAACATCAGAGGTAGATGATTCTACATTCGATATTATTGTGGGAAAAAGCCCTGCTATATTGCAGACAAAGGCGGCAGCCAAAAAAGTTGCGGCAACAGATTCTACCGTCATCTTTTTGGGGGAGAGCGGAACAGGGAAGGAGCTTTTTGCCAGAGCACTGCATCAAGAGAGCAAAAGAGTCAATAAACCATTTCGGGCCATTAATTGTGCAGCCATTCCAGAACATTTACTGGAAAGTGAATTGTTTGGATATAGCGAGGGTGCGTTTACGGGTGCAAGGAAAAGTGGAAAGCCGGGAAAATTTGAAATGGCACAAGGAGGCACTATTTTTCTGGATGAAATAGGTGATATGCCATTGCATTTGCAAGTGAAGCTGTTAAGAGTGTTAGAAGAAAGAAAAATTGAACGGATTGGTTCGAATAACTCAATAGATATTGATATCAGAGTCGTTGCAGCAACCCATAAAAACTTAGAAAAAATGGTAGCTGACGGGGAATTTCGGCAGGATTTATTTTTTAGGCTAAGCGTCATTCCGCTTCATATTCCCCCATTGAGGGAAAGAGATGGGGATATTCCCGTCCTGCTCCAGCATTTTGTACAGCACTACGATAAAATTACGGGAAAGAAAGTGAGAGGTTTCACTCCTGATGCGGAGAATCGGCTTTGTTCGTACAACTGGCCAGGTAATATACGTGAACTTCAAAATGCTGTGGAATATGCCATAAACATGGCAACTGACCACTGGATTAGAGTAGAAAACCTGCCTCCGAGAATCCGTGAACAAAATCACCTGAATGCTGATAAAGAAAATATTACTCTGGCAGAAATGGAAGAAAAAATGATAATGGATGCATTAAAGAGATATGGTGATACATTGAATGGAAAGAAACAAGCTGCAGATGAACTTGGTATAAATGTAGCAACTCTGTACAGGAAAATTAATAAATACGAGCTTAATCGCAAAATGCAATTATAGTTAGCAAATTGCGATTACGTTAAAAACATAGCTGATTTGTCTTTTCTTCTAAATTTGGACAGATCTCCTATGTTTTTTTTGCAATTTGCGAACAATGGACCTTAGTGATGTTTTCAATAAAAGAGAAGCTGTCCTGAATAACCCTATTAAACTGGGAGTCTTAAAGTAAAATATAGAAAATTCACAACTTGGCACGGTACTTGCATTCTAACTAGTTGAAGTAAAAAAACGAGGGGGAGTGCAATGAGAATCATAAATAAAATGTTTATGATGAAGTCCGTTCAGACTTTATTGAAGACATGTCTAAATGTAAAGCCTGGAGAAAACCTATTGATTCTAACGGATACAAATACGACTGAGATTGGAGAGGTTTTCGCACTTGCTGGTGAAGGGATGGGAGCAGAGGTTGTTATGACAATCATGAATCCCACCACAAGGCATGGGGATGAACCGCCAAGAATCATTGCAGAAGCAATGAAAGCAGCTGATGCGATCGTTGCTCCGACAACTTTTTCTATTAATCATTCCACTGCCAGAAAAGAAGCAAGTAATGCAGGAGCAAGATTAATATTTATGCCCGATGCGAATGACGAGGTTTTCTTAGATGGTTCACTGGATATCGATTATTTTGCACAAAAGAAAATAATCGATAAGGTATCCACCATACTTGAAGAAGGAGAACGATTGAGCATAACAACCCATTTAGGTACAGAGCTTTCTATGTCCATATCAGGACGTCATGCTGTACCTCAAACTGGAATTTGCCATGAACCTGGAAGCATTTCACCCCCTCCTTGCATTGAAACAGCAGTGGCACCAATAGAAGGAACGACAGAAGGAATCATGTACATTGATGGGGCCATTGTGCCGGGAAGGGCTTGTGAAGATCCAGTTAAAGTAGTCTTTAGAGAAGGTAAAATCATTTCCATTGAAGGAAAAGAAGATGCTGAAATGCTTAAGCAAACGCTGGAAAGTTACAATCATCCCAATGTATATTGCGCAGTGGAAATGGGAATTGGCATGAATCCAAAGGCGAAAATTGGCAGAGGAGGGCAGCTGGAAGACGAGGCAGAGTACGGAACGATGCATATTGGAATTGGCAATGGCATTACATTTGGAAGCAGTATCAGAGCCCCGGGGCATTGTGATTTAGTGATTCGAAAACCGACTATCAAGGTGGATGGGAAAATCCTTATGAAAGATGGAGAACTCTATATAGATTAGGGAGGAGGTTTGTTTGGGAGAAATAAGTCTAATCGGCGAATCACTGGCCAGTTTCTTTACAGTTAAAATCATGCTTTTATTTCTTATTGGCACAGTTGCCGGAATGGCAGTCGGTGCACTTCCAGGTCTAACTACTACCATGGGAGTATCCTTGCTGATTTCATTTACCTGGGGGATGGAATGGATAGAAGCAATGGTTCTAATTGTGTCTGTTCATATAGGAGGAACCTATGGAGGATCCACGCCAGCCATCTTCTTAAATATCCCGGGTACTCCGGCCTCAGCTGCGACTGCTATGGATGGCTATCCAATGGCCCAGCGGGGGGAAGGAGGACTGGCAAGAGGACTGGCAACCTTCCAATCCTTTTTAGGTACTATTCTGGCGGCTGTTTTATTTCTGATAGGGGCGCCGCTCCTGCTGGATTTAAGTATGAATTTCGGATCATGGGAGTATTTTCTGCTAGCCATGTTTGGAATTATTCTCAGCGCAAACCTAACGGCTGCATCATTGTCGAAAGGGCTAATTTCCGGGATCTTAGGACTAGCTTTAGCCACAGTGGGAATGGATAAGATCACAGGCGCACAGCGTTTTACTTTTGGAGAAAGTGCACTCATGGATGGCTTTAGTCTAATTGCAGTCTTAATCGGAGTATTTGGAATTGCTGAGGTAATCGACTCTATTATGCAGCTCAAGAAGCCTTTAAAAGCAGAGAAATTCCAATCTATTTTTCCCCCGTGGAAGATGTTGGTGAAGTTTTTGCCCGCCGGCGGAAGATCTTCTGTTATAGGAGCAGCGATAGGAGCGATACCGGGTGTTGGAGCAGATGTAGCAGCCTGGGTTTCATATGATGTGGCTCGCCGAAGAAGCAAGAAGCCTGAGACGTTTGGCAAAGGAAATCCAGAAGGAATCGTTGCGGCAGAAACGGCAAATAACGCTTGTGTGCCAGGTACATATATACCGATGTTAATTCTTGGTATCCCTGGTGATGCAGTCACAGCAGTTATTATAGGGGGACTTTTACTTCACGGATTGCAGCCAGGTCCGCTTTTACTCACACAAAATCCTGATATATTGAATCAGTTTTTTATCATTTTAACGATATCTGCTGCGTTTATGCTTGTGTTTGGATTATTTTTCTCTTATTTTTTTCAGAAAATCCTATCTGTTCCCAGAAGTATAGTTTTGCTTATTGTAACGGTATTTAGTGTGGTAGGGACATTTGCAGTAAACAATCGGCCATTTGATATTGGAATTATGTTCCTTTTTGGCATCATCGGTTTTCTTATGCGTAAAGTCGGGCTGGCTGCCCCGCCTTTAGTGTTAGGATTGATCCTTGGTTTAATGGCGGAACAGAATTTCCGAAGAGCCATGGTGAGTGCGGATTATTCGTTCGTGCCATTCTTCACACGGCCAATTAGTCTTTTCTTGCTGGTCTGTATTGTATTTTTGATTTTGAATCAAAATTCATTCCTGACAAAACGCGTAAAACATCTGTGGAGGAAAATAAAGCCTAAGGGGGCTAACTTATGAAACTAAAAATGATGTTTCTGACTCTATTTTCAGGGGTTCTGATATTAAGCGCCTGTGCTGGAAACCAATCAAATCAAAAGGCATCTGGAAACAGCGAAGAAGCAGAAAGTGATTACCCTTCACAGCCAATTGAAATTATTGTCGGTTTTAGTGAGGGAGGCGGTACTGACACAATGGCACGGACCCTGCAGCCAATCCTTCAGGAAGAACTGGGAGAATCCGTTGCGGTGAGGAACATGCCTGGAGCTTCCAGTGCATTGGCTCTTGAGTATGTTAACGAACAAGAGTCTGACGGACACACCATCCTATTTCAAACCGATCTGATCCGTGTATTTCCAACAATGGGCATGACAGATTTAACATACAAGGATTTCGAGCAAATTGGAATTGGCGCAATGGGGATTGCCAATTTTACAGTTAAAGACGAATCTGACCTGAAAACGTTTGATGATGTGGTTCGGCTCTTGAAAGATGGAAATGCAAAGGTTGGTGTGGCAGCGATTGGGGACCCTTGGCACCTCACTTTGGAGATTGTGAATAGTGTCGTGGGTGGAGATGCAGAAATTATTACGTATGATTCTGGTGCAAATGCTGCCATGGCTGCTATGAAAGGTGAGGTAGATTTCTCTATCAGCGGGGTTAATGAGGTAGTGGATCTGCTGAGGGCAGGGGATTTACGATCACTGGCTGTTATGGATAATAAACCGTTTGAAGTTGATGGACTTGAATCAATCCCGCCGGTCACTGATTTTGTTTCTGATTTGAAAAAATATGTACCGGAAGGAACCTGGTGGGGGCCAGCTGTAAAAAGCGGAACACCTGAAGAAATCGTAACTAAAATTAGAGACGCATACAACAAAGCGATCAGCAGTGATGAATTTAAGGAATTTACAAAAAAACGGGCAATTATCCTAACAGATATTGAAGATAGTCAAGAATATACAAAACAAATCACCGAAAAAACAAGCTGGCTGCTTTGGGATATTGGTGTGGGAAAACGATCACCAGAAGAAGTAGGAATTAGCCGGCCGAAAGAGTGATAGAAAGGAGAAAAGATGCGGATAAATAAAGATTATCTTTTGGCGGGCATTGTTTTCGCGATTGGTCTCTTTTTTGTAATAGGCAGCTATAATTTCCCGCCAGGAGAACATTTTTTAAATTCATCTCGTTCATTTCCCATGCTGCTCGGCTATAGTTTGATAGGTTTATCAATCTGGCAGTTTGCCCAAACGTTCAGAAAGAAAAAAGAGGAGGAAGAGGAAACGGCTTCTGCCTCCATTCAGGAAGTTAAAAGAGGGATAGTCTATCTGCTTTTAACAGTTGTTTATATCTTTCTGTTAATACCTTTCATAGGGTTTCTGTATTCTACTTTAATCTTTTTACTCATTGGAATGCTCTATTATAAGGAAGTTCGATGGTATACGGCCACATTAGTATCCATAGGGATGATTGGATTCATCTATGTGGTGTTTGAAAAACTCATGTATATTCGATTACCTTGAAAAACGAAATTATTATTTACTCTCTTACATGATCCAATGATTCAATGAAAGACGAGGAGACAGGATTTAAAGAATTCGCTGTAAAAGGAAATCAAATAATAGATATGGCGGTGATTTAAATGAGGATAAAGCAAACAATTGAAAGAGTTCCCGGAGGGCTGATGGTCATCCCGCTGATGCTTGGCGCTTTATTTAATACGATTGATCAGCTTCACATTCCATTTATAATGAATTTCCTTAAAAGCATAGGGGTATCGCCGGTTGAAGAAGGAATTTATGAGTTTATGAAAATCGGAGGATTCTCGGAAGCACTCTTTAAGACAGGAACGTTAACGCTCATTGGCTTGTTCTTATTTTGTGCAGGCAGCCAGATGAATTTGCGGGTAGGCGGAAAGGCCTTAAAGAAAGGAATTCTATTAACAGGAAGCAAGTGCTTGACAGGGATTGCCATCGGTATTTTATTTGGGGTGTTTTTTGACCCAATGGACGGTCTGCTTGGATTATCTACTCTGGCCATTATTGCCGCTATGACCAATGGGAATGAAGGAATGTATGCAGTGTTGACAGGGCAATACGGAAACCGGTCAGATGTTGGGGCCATTTCCGTCCTGACTCTGAATGACGGTCCTTTTTTCACCATGCTGGCTTTGGGGATGGTTGGCGTTAATTTTCCTTTAATCGCATTCATAGCTGTCTTGCTTCCAATCGCTTTAGGAATGCTGTTAGGGAATCTGGATGAAGATATTCGGGAGTTTTTAAAGCCTGGAGAAACGCTGCTTGTACCATTCTTTGCTTTCTGTCTTGGAGCAGGGATGAATTTTATGAGTTTCTTTAATCCTGAAGCTGTTTGGGGAGGTTTAGCTCTCGGGTTTGCCACAGTCATTTTTACCGCATTAACAGGAATCCTGGTTTATAGGCTATTTGGAGAAAAAAGTACGATTGGCCCTGTTGCAGAAGCATCGACTGCAGGGAACGCAGTGGGAACACCCGCTGCAATCGCAGCGGCAGCATCAGTGGCAGCGGGTGCAGGTCTGATGACGGTGGAAAAGGCTCAAAGTTTTCAGGAAATTGCCAATTTAGCCACAATACAAATTTCCATTTCTACTATTACTACCTCGATATTATGCCCAATAGCCGTCATTTTATGGGATAAGTATCAAAGAAGCAAAGGCATAGATGGACGTCTGGAGGATATACCCAGGAAAAAAATAAAAATCTCTGCTGAGCTCGAACAGGAATCTTAGAAGGGTGATGAAAAGGTTGGAAAAAATTCATGCTGAAATATCCGATTTTATTTGCACCATTACCATTAAAAACCCGCCAATGAATATTTTGACGAAAGAGTTTCGGCAAGAGTTTGTTCCCTATATGGAGGAGCTTAAGACCTCTTCGGATGTACGGGTTATTGTCCTTACTGGAGAAGGGGATCGGGCCTTTTGCGCGGGAGCCGATTTAAACGAAGAAGGAGAGCTGACTCCTGAGTCTGTCCGGCATTTCTTAGAGGAAGATTGCAGAATTTACGATATTGTCAATGAAATGCCCCAGCCTGTCATTGCCGCAGTTAATGGCTATGCGTTTGGCGGAGGGTTCGAGCTTGCCTTAGCCTGTGATATTCGCATCATGTCAGAACGTGCAAAGCTTTGTGCAGTAGGGGTAAAGGTTGGACTGGTTGTCGGACCAACCCGTTTAGTAAGGCTGTTGGGTGAAGCATATGCCAAAGAAGTAATTTTGACAGGCAGAACGATAACAGCTGAGGAAGCATTGCAAAGAGGTTTGGCAAGCAGAGTGGTATCCCATGACAAGCTGCTGGCAGAAGCGCATGAATGGGCACAGCTGATTGCTTCCCGTGCTCCAATCGCAGTCAGACATGCGAAGAACACGATTCAGAAAACCATGGATTTTGAGTGGCAGGAAGCCATGAAACAGGAACTGGATGCTTTTATAGAATGCCAGGATACATGGGATCACAAGCATGCGATTGAATCGTTCTTTAACAAAAAGCCGCCAGTATTTAAAGGGATTTAGGTTTGAACTTTATAAAAATTGATGAATCAGGGAGTTGTTTTAAAAAATGAAAGAAGCATTAATGTACCCGGCCGCTACTGCACTCGTAAAAGTTCTGGCAGGTGTTAAGAGCGGGGAAAAAGTTGTCATCCTGACAGATTTTTTAACGGATGGAATCACAAAAGTTCTGGCATCTGTGGTCTGTTCACTCGATGCTGAGCCCATCAAGATCTCAATGCCGCCAAGGAAAGGGCATGGAGATGCATTGCCGGATGCAGTCGCAGCGGCTATGAAGGAAGCTGATGTGATCATTGCACCGACAACCTATAACATTGCCCATACAAAAGCCCGCCATGATGCACAAAAGGCAGGAGCCCGAGTATTAATCTTGCCTGAAGCACATGAAGACATTTTATTAAGCAAGGGGCTGCGTGCTGACTTTGCTGAACTAAGACCTCAAGTTGAGAAGCTGGCAGACATATTGACAGCTGGTGAATTTGTCCATATCACGACATCCCTTGGCACAGATTTAAGGTTTTCCATCAAAGGCAGGTCAGGAAGAGCTCTAACAGGGTTTGCAAACAGTACGGATGTTTCGGCAGCTCACTGCATCGAATCCAGCATTGCTCCGGTTGAAGGGACCGCTGAAGGAATTTTAGTGGTAGATGGGAGTATTCCAGGGGTGGGTCTAATGGAGACTCCAGTTGAAGTGGTATTTAAGGAAGGAAAGGCGGTTTCGATTACAGGAGGCAGAGAAGCGGAGCAATTCAGGAAAATATTAATGGAGAAGAATGATGACGAAGGGAATATCTATTTTGCCGGTGAGTTTGGCATTGGCATGAATCCGGAATGTGAATTGGAAAACAGCATGCTAAGTGATGAAGGGGTTTATGGAACCATCCACATTGCTTTAGGTACCAATGCATATATCGGGGGAACTGTGAAGGCCAAAGGGCATTACGATATGGTCGTAAAGGATCCGCGGGTCGAAATCGACGGCAGACTCATTCTGGACAATCAGGAACTCTATTTATTTGAAGATAAAGCCTTAAATAGACTTTAAGAAAGTGGAATCAATTTAATAGAAGGAGATGGTAAGAATGAGTGCATTGGAAGGCATTAGAGTAATTGACTTAAGCCAGGTCATGGCAGGGCCTTATTGCGGAATGCTGCTGGCCGATATGGGTGCTGATGTCATTAAAGTTGAACCGCCAAAAGGGGAAAGCACCAGAAGATGGTCCCCTTATAAGGAAGGGGAAAGCGGCGCGTTTATGGCGATAAATAGGAACAAGCGCAGCATAACGCTTGATTTAAAAGATGGCGAAGATCAGAAAGTGTTTTATAAGTTAATAGAAACTGCGGATATTTTGATCGAAAATTTCCGCCCTGGCGTAGTTAAGCGTCTGGGCGTTGACTACGAAACACTCAATCAGATTAATCCGAAACTGATCTACTGCTCTATATCTGGATTCGGCCAGTATGGCCCCTATTCATCCCGTGGCGGTTATGACTTAATCGCACAGGGGATGACCGGAATTATGAGTGTGACAGGTGAACGGAATGGCAACCCGGTAAAATGCGGCCTTCCGATTATCGATTTGGGTTCAGGCCTGTTTTCTGTCTATGGCATCTTATCCGCATTGTATTCCAGGGTTCATTCCGATGAGGGGCAGTATATTGACGCTTCTTTATATGATACGGGACTCGCATTATCGGTCTGGGAAAGCACCCAATATTGGTTTACAGGAGAAACACCGGCACCTACCGGAAGCGGACACCGCTTGTCTGCTCCTTATCAGGCATTTCGGGCAAGTGATGGTTATTTTACAGTTGGCGCAGATACTCCGCATCATTGGCCGGTATTCTGCCAGATCATCGGCAGACCTGAATTCTTATCAGATGACCGATTTGCTGATGACGCCTCCCGGATTCAGCACTTAGATGAATTTGTCCGATTAATTGAAGAGAAAACGAGTCTGAATCCGAGACATTACTGGCTGGAAAAATTCGAGAAAGCGGGAATTCCTGCTGGCCCGATAAATACCTATCCCGAATCTTTAACTGACCCGCACACACTATCCAGAAGAATGATAGAAGAGGTTGTGCACCCTGTTGCCGGGAAAATAAAAGCATTAGGGATTCCTGTCAAACTATCAAAAACACCTGGAAAGATCGCGAAATCGGCTCCTATGCTGGGAGAACATAAGGAAGAGATTCTAAAAGAATTAGGACTCGCTGCTAAATAAGGTGTGACATATATAAATCCTGATTTTCATTAAGGAGTAGGATATGCATGATTGAACAATTAAAAGGGCGGGTACCCTCCATTCATGCCGAAACCATGATACACAGCTCAGCACAAGTGATTGGCGACGTCAGAATAGCCAAAGATGTTAGTGTATGGCCTCAATCAGTTTTAAGAGCAGATGATGATAATTTTATCGAAATTGGTGAAGGAAGCAATATCCAGGACGGCTGTATCTGCCATGTGACACCTGAGGCTCCTTTAAGAATAGGGAAAATGGTAACTGTAGGGCATGGTGCCATTTTACATGCCTGTACGATCGAGGATGGAGCTTTGATTGGTATTGGTTCGATTATTTTAGATGGGGCTGTCATTGAAAAAGGAGCACAAGTTGGAGCGGGTGCGTTAGTTCCTCCAGGGAAAGTGATTCCTAAAGGCAGCTTAGCAATTGGAGTTCCTGCCAAAATCGTGCGGGAACTAACAGAAAATGAAATACATGACCTGGAAAAAAATGCAGAAGAATACATCGAGCTATGGAAACGAGATTATCGTGAAGAGAGTGAGGAGTCATTATGATTAAAGAGAATAAAAGCTTAGCAGAAAGAGGCGACCGTGTTTTGCCCCCGGCTGCCAACAGAGTAACGAGGATAGGTGTAACGAAAGCATTTGGCTCAACCATAGAGGATGAGAACGGAAAAAAATATCTCGATTTTGCCAGTGGTGTAGGAGTAAATAATGTTGGACACTGCCATCCCGATGTAATTGAAGCGGTTAAGCGGCAGCTGGATACCATGATTCATGTTGGCCATAATGTAGCTTACTATCCATCCTATATTCAATTAGCGGAGGAACTAAATGAATTAACCGGATCACAGAAAATGGTGTACTTTTCAAATAGCGGAGCAGAAGCGAATGAGGGAGCAATCAAATTAGCGAAAAAAGTGACAAAACGTCCAGCCATCCTATCATTCAAACGGGGATTCCATGGACGGACCCTCGCAGCGACATCGATCACTTTCTCAAGCTCAGCTTATCGACAGGATTATGAGGGTCTTCTTCCAAGCGTATATGCTTGTGAATATCCATATCCTTTTAGAACCGGGCTAAATTATGAAGAAGAGACGAAACGATGTATTCAAAGCATCCATGAGGTATTCCAGTATCAAGTGGCTCCATCCCAGGTGGCAGCCATAATCCTTGAACCTGTACAGGGAGAGGGCGGGTATATTGTACCTCCGAAAGAATTTTTGAAACAAATAAGAGAAATATGTGATCAGCATGGGATATTGCTTATTTTTGATGAAGTTCAAACCGGTTTCGGAAGAACGGGGAAAATGTTTGCCTATGAACATTTTGGAGTAGAGCCGGACATCCTTACTTTAGGAAAGGGAATTGCTTCAGGCTTCCCTTTAAGTGCTATCATTGCCAAGAAAGAAATTATGGAGAAATGGGAGCCGGGAACACATGGAGGCACGTATGGCGGAAACCCTGTCTCGTGTGCGGCTGCCTTGGCTTCCATTGAAATTCTAAAACGGGAAGGTATAGATAATGCCCAAACTTTAGGGGGATATCTAAAACAGCAATTATATGATTTGAAATCAGAATTTTCGGTCATCGGTGATGTAAGAGGCCTGGGCCTGATGATCGGCATAGAGTTCATGGATGAAAAAGGCCGCCCGGATGCTAGTACAGTAAATTGGCTGAAGAATTTTGCTTTAGAACACGGAGTCATTCTTTTAACCTGCGGTACTGAGAAGAATGTTTTGCGGTTTATCCCGCCTGTAACGGTATCAAAAGAGGAACTTGATCAGGCAGTTTCTGTACTGAAAGAAGGATTGCAGCAGCTCGCAAAAAAGGAGAACGGTCATGCTATATATTAATGGTGAATGGAAATCTTCCAATAAAAATAAATCGATAACTGTGTATAATCCTGCTACTTTAGAAAAATTTGGTACGGTCGCTTATGGAGGAAAGGAAGAGGCCGAGGAAGCAATCCAGGCAGCATCCGCCGCCTTTCAAGACTGGAAGAAAACAAGCGCAGTTGAGAAATCGCAATATCTTAGAAAAATTGCCGATTGTCTAAGAGACAGAGAAGAAGATCTGGCAGTAACCATTACGAAAGAGATGGGCAAACCCCTGAAAGAATCCCTTGGTGAAGTCAAACTGGCGATTTCCTATATGGATTGGTATGCAGAGGAAGCGAAGCGTATTTATGGAGAGACAATTCCAGCATCCAGCCGGGATAAACGCATACTTGTACTGCAGGAGCCGGTTGGAGTGACGGGTGCGATTACACCATGGAACTTTCCAGCCGCCATGGTTACCCGCAAAATTGCACCAGCGTTAGCTGCCGGGTGTCCTGTCATCCTAAAACCAGCTTCAGCTACCCCCTTAACGGCAGTGAAGATATTCGAAGCCATTCATCAGGCTGGTCTGCCAAAAGGAGTAGCCAATTTGATTATTGGACCTTCTAATGAGATTGCTCAAACGTTATTAGACAGCAAGCAGGTTCGAAAACTGACCTTCACAGGTTCAACGGCAGTTGGGAAAAAGCTGATGAGAGACGCATCAAATACGGTCAAAAAAGTTTCAATGGAATTAGGCGGTCATGCCCCTTTTATCGTATTTGAGGATGCTGATTTAGAGAAAGCCGCAGAAGCAGCGGTGGCAAGCAAGTTCAGGAATGCAGGACAAACATGTGTATGCACAAACCGGATTTATGTTCAGAAGGAAGCCGCAGAGGAATTTACCCGCTTGTTTGCAGAAAAGGTAAATCGTCTTCATATCGGGAATGGCATGGATGATGATACAGATATTGGGCCATTAATTAATGAAGAAAGCCTTGATAAAGTCGTTGAACATGTGGAGGATGCCAAAGAAAAAGGCGGTGTGGTTATCTGTGGCGGATCACTGGCAGATATGAATGCTAAAGGTGTATTCTATCAGCCTACTGTTATTCAACATGCAAATGAATCGATGAAGATTGCAAGAGAAGAAACATTTGGTCCAGTGGTGCCGATTTTCACCTTCGAAACGGAAGAAGAAGCAATCGAACGGGCAAATCATCCAGAATATGGACTTGCATCTTACTGCTACACGTCAGATCTAAATCGCGCATTCCGGGTAATGGAATCTCTCGAATATGGCATTATTGGCATTAATGATGCGATGCCGACAACCGCACAAGCCCCGTTCGGAGGAATGAAGGAAAGCGGTGTAGGAAGAGAAGGGGGCAAGTACGGGTTGATGGAGTATCTGGAAGAGAAGTTTGTCTCATTGAATATTGGATAATCAAAGGGGCCATCAGAATGGATTTATTAATGAAGGAAATAAGAAGCATAATACCCTCAGACCAAATTTTAACGAGTTTGGCTGATCGATATAGTTATAGTTATGATGCTTCATTCGGCAGCTATCTTCCTGAAGTTGTCATCCAGGTGAAAAATAAGGAGGAGATTTCTTCACTTCTGAAATTGGCCAATACATTTAATATCCCGGTATACCCAAGAGGACAGGGGACTTCTTTAAGCGGAGGTCCTCTCCCTGTTAAGGGGGGAATGGTTTTAGACATGTCTCAATGGAATGGTGATTTGAAAATTTATCCTGATGATTTGGTGGCAGTCGTATCACCGGGTGTTCTGACAGCGAACATCAATCAGGAAGCAGAAAAGTTTGGACTCATGTATCCCCCTGATCCAAGCAGTGCCCATGTATCAACAATTGGAGGGAATTTAGCGGAAAACTCAGGTGGTCCAAGGGGTTTAAAATATGGGGTAACGAAGGATTATGTTATTGGGTTGGAAGTGGTGACACCTGAGGGAGAAATCATCAAAACAGGCGGAAAGACAATAAAAAATGTAACTGGATATGACTTAACAAAATTGATCGTTGGATCGGAAGGGACGCTTGGGATCATTACAGAAGCTACACTGAAATTAGTGCCAAAGCCCCCAGCATCAAAGACCATGATGGCTGTCTTTGATGATCTTGTCCAGTCAGGACAAGCGATTTCAAAAATATTAACTTCCGGAATCCTTCCGGCCAAAATGGAGATAATGGATCAGTCTTCCATAATAGCAGTGGAGAACTATCAGCCGCTGGAGCTCCCTATTGATGCAGAAGCCATTCTTTTAATAGAACTTGATGGACACCCTCTGGCTATTGAAGAAGAAATGAAAAAAATAGAAGAGATTTTTACAGAATTTGAATCTGTGAAAGTGAAAATAGCAGAAAATCAGGACGAAGCACAGAGTTACTGGAGAGCAAGGAAGCTGGTTTCCCCGGCTATTGTCAGAATAAAACCAACGAAAGTATCTGAAGATGCCACAGTGCCCCGCAGCAAGATCCCCGATATGTTCCAAAAACTAAAAGAAATCCGGGAGAAATATGATATTCATCTAGTTGTGTTTGGGCATGCGGGTGACGGAAACCTCCATCCAAATATTATCTGTGATAAAAGGGATACAGAGGAAATGATACGGGTTGAAAAAGCAGTAGAAGAAATCTTTAGAGCTGCTGTTGAACTGGGAGGGACACTCTCCGGTGAACATGGAATTGGAACATTAAAAGCCCCTTTTATGGAAATAGAATTGGGTGAAGCCGGTCTTGATATGATGAAACGAATTAAACAAATATGGGACCCGAATAACATTTTAAATCCCGGTAAAATCTTTCCTGAAGAAGGCCAGAAGCTGGTGCTAAGGGAATGAGTACGGGAGCCGGTCTTAAAGACAGATTACATTATGATGAGACGTTTAATTGTGTCCAATGCGGATATTGCCTGCCGGTTTGCCCCACTTACGAAACGATGAAGAGCGAGGTGCATTCGCCGCGTGGCCGCATTAATCTGGTCAAGATGCTGGCAGAAGATAAGATTAAGGCAGAGGATTTGCGGGAACCCATCGAAAAATGCCTTGGATGCCGCGCCTGCGAAACAGCCTGTCCGACCAGCGTACAGTATGGGAAGATTTTAGAAGGCGCCAAAGAAGTTTTAGAAAATGAAGAGCAAAAATCGAAAACAAAAAAAATAAGTGAATCATTGATTTTTGATCAAATGTTTCCATCAAAGAGATGGATGAATACAATTGGAAATCTTTCATGGTTTTATCAAAAGTCCGGGCTGCAAAAAATGGCACAAAGAACAGGGATAACCCAATTTGCCCCGCTTCATCTAGGGAAATTTGAGTCCGTTCTCCCTGATCTTCCATCTCCCGCAGAACGGAAAAACAGGGCTCGCCTCTTCAAAGCCATTGGTTCCAGGAAATTTACTGTTGGATTTATTACCGGCTGTGTCATGGATGCCATCTTCTATGAGACGAACAGGAACACAATCGACCTGCTGACCAAGGCAGGAGCTGACGTACTCATTCCTGTAAATCAGACGTGCTGTGGAGCGCTTTATGCACATGCCGGAAAAATAGCGGACGCTAAAGAGCTTGCCAAACGAAATATAGAGGCATTTGAAATGGAAAAAGCAGACTATATCGTTAACAATGCTGGAGGGTGCGGTGCGACTCTTTTGGAATATGGTGAATTATTCAAGGGAGACATCGAGTGGGAAAGCCGAGCACAAGCTTTTTCTGATAAGGTAAGAGATATTTCACAGGTGCTATCTGAATTAGATGGTTTGAGCTTTACAAAGGAAGTGAATGGAACCATAACTTTTCAGCCATCCTGTCATATGATCAATGTCCAAAAGGTAAAAGATGAGCCATTATCTTTATTAAAGCAAGTAAAAAGCAAAGGGTACCGTGAAATGAATGACAAAGAACGGTGCTGTGGATCTGCTGGCATCTATAATATTGTTAACTACGAGGATTCGATGGAAATATTGGACAGTAAAATGAAAAATGTAAAAGAGACCAATACATCCATAATTGTAACAGCCAATCCAGGCTGCTTACTGCAAATGAAATTAGGCATACAAAGGGAAGGGCTTGAGAAGAGTGTAAGAGCTATACATCTTGTAGATTTGCTGGTTGAGGCTGGGGCGGTTTCAAAATAATTTAAATGCAATAGATTCAACAGGTATCCTAAGATAAACGTCTGTAAACACAGTTTGCTCGAATAATGAGGGAACTACCCGCATAGTGATAACACTGTGCGGTTTTTTGAATTAATATTTATTATCGTTTTAACTATTTTGTTAAGTGGCATGCTTAGCCCATTCGAGTAGCCAAAAAAGCAACAATGCCAGCACATGTTATACCGATAGTCTTATAACGTATTTATTAAAAATTTTGCACTAATAACCTACCATGCATTTGACAGAAAAAACAGTGTTACCCTTATGATATTTCAAGTAGAATCCTTTTGCATCTGATTTAATTTTACAATATTTTATAAACATTTCCTGTTTTCTACCACACTGCTGAACATTTTGGTAGAATAAAAAGGTAATGAAGTAACTTTGTGTCAGTTTAAAATTAGTAATCTATCATTCTTAATTATGAGGTTTATCGATGAATAATAGTTTGTCAAGAACAGAAGAAGTCGTCCAATCGTTTATAGATAAGTATGGTGAAGAGGAATATTATACGAAAAACCTTCACAGCAAGTTTATCTCTTGGTTAAGCAACACTGAGGACCAAGAGGTAAAAGACATTTTAATAGAGTTATTTTCTGAATTTAACTTTTATACAAAAATTGAGATTAAAAGGATATTACATAAGCAACTAAAAGATTCTTTATGTAAAGTGGACTTAAATTGTACATGTATTCTGCCTTTAATCGCAAAAGACGGCAGGTCAAGTTCTTTTGATATGACAGGTCTTTTAAAAGAAATAATAAGGGAACATGATATAGAAATATTTATAGACACAATAAAAACAGATTTCCGTTTTGTAGACGAAGATATAGAAAATATTATTCTTTTTGAGGATATTTCAGGTACTGGAGGTACTGTGATTAAATTCTTGAAGGACAATACAAAATTTTTAGAAGGAAAAAAAGTAATATTAAACTTAATTGCTACCACTGTAAGTGCAAAAAGAGAAATTGAAGAATATTTAAAACATAGTAGAATTGATATTGAACTTGTGGTGGAGCACCAATATAGTAAAGTTTTTTTAAAACACCCTAGTCTAAATGAGACACATAGACAACTAATTTACAAATTTGAAGAAGAGATTTGGGGAAGAGATCACAATAACATATTGGGATATAAGGATAGTCAAGTCTTAGTTGGTTTTTCGCATAACATTCCTAACAATACTTTAAGTTCTTTTTGGTATCATGTTGACTTTGAAGGGGCAAGACAGGAATGGCACTCTCTCTTTAAAAGAAACACAGGGAAAAGAAGGAGAAAAAGGAGAGTTACGCAGAATCATAACATCAAAAAGCGAGGGAGTAACTAAGTATTGGATTATAAAAAAGTTTTAGTACTATCATATTTTAATACATTACAGGCCAGTTATTCTTATAGGGAAATAAGTGAAATTTTTGGATTAAATGCAAATCAAGTCAATATTTTAATAGATCAATTATATGAAGAAGGATTTTTGGAATTAGATGGTTACTATAGGCTTACCTCTAATGCAAAACGTATATTAGAAAAATATAATCTTGAAGAAATAGACTTCTTTGATAGTTTTGAGGAGGAAAGTATTTTTGTTAATCGGCCAATGGGATTTGATGATATCTATCTTCCTATAGGGTTTACTAAAAAAGTTAAATGAAATATAATAAAACAGGTCAATAGTCTCTAGAAAGGTAGAGAGTCTCTATCAGATTTAATGTTACTTAATTGATTGGATGAAAAGAAGAAAACCACTTCTTTTCACCCATGCAAATTATCATTTGCATGAGCCTAATGATTAAATAAAAAGCAATTTAATCATAGGCTTAATTTTCATAAGTGATTATTCATGTCTAGGATCGTCTTAATTCAATGGTAGAGACTATTGACTAAAGTAATATAGAGGGAAGAATATGGATTATATAGCTGCTTTGCAAGAAGCATTAATTCAAAAGGGATATGGTAACAAGTATCAAAAACTATGTGTAGATTATGCAAGTAACTTGTTAAATAATAGATTACCAGTTATTTTTGATAAAAAACACCTAGCATTGCTAATGGGTGTAAATTATCAAACATTAACCTATTATCTTATTAACACTGATAATTTTTACAAGGAACATAAGATAATTAAGTCAAATGGGGGCTATCGAACAATTTCAGCACCAAGTTTTAATTTAAAAGCTATCCAAAGGTGGGTTTTAGATAATATATTGTACAAATACCAGGTTAGTGATAACGCTAATGGTTTTGTTAAAGGAAAAAGTATTAAGAATAATGCTGAATCACATATTGGAAAAGAAATTATATTAAACATTGATATAAAAAATTTTTTTCCCAGTATTACATTTCAACAAGTATTTTACCTTTTTTATAATAGTGGCTATACCAAAGAAATGTCATTTACTTTCGCTAAATTACTTACATTCAAAGGAAGACTTCCACAGGGTTCTCCTGCAAGTCCGTATCTAGCTAATATTCTCTGTAAAAAATTAGATAGTCGACTGAATGGATTTGCAATCAAAATAGGTGCTAGTTATTCAAGGTATGCAGATGATATTACCTTTTCCGGAGATGCAGATATCTATAGGCACATAAGCTTTATTAGAAATATTATAGAAAGCGAAAATTTTAAAATTAATGAAAAGAAACTAAGAGTGCAAAAATCGAATAGTAAACAAGAAGTTACTGGTTTAATCATTAGTAATGGTGAAGTAAAGGTTAAACGAAATTATAAAAAGAAATTAGAACAGCATATCTATTATTGTAAAAAATTTGGGGTATTTAATCATTTAAAATACACAGGGGCTAGTGACAAATCATATTTTAAAGAATATCTATATGGTATGGCTTCATATGTTAGTATGATTGAGCCTGACACAGGAAAATCTTATCTTAATAGTCTAAATGAGATTATATGGGATTATTAAACAACTTTTATAAAAAAAATAAGTTGCTTAACAATATCAAAGCTAATATTGAATTAGAGGATTTTCTTTAATTTGTACATGTTTAAAGCACGTTGAATCTATACGATGTAAAGAAATAATTCTTTCATACATTGGTTAAGTATATGTCCATTAACAAAGTCATTCATTTAAATGAATGGCTTTTTATTTTGGTAAAAGCATAAAATTTATAAAATTCTTGAATGGACCAAAAACGAATCATATAAACAATGTCGTTAGTAAAGGAATAAATATTCAAACAGAGCATCTCAGGGAAAAATAAAACTGAGTAGTAGGCTTCTGAATGAAAAAATTGGCAGTAGAATATTTATTATTGAGGCAGAAGTACATTATTAGATTAAGAGGACTAAAGTTTGCTAGTTTTTTCGGGTTTCTAATGAGTTAAATTTGTCAGTTTGAAACTGGTATGGAAATTGATTACAAAGAAGGTTGATTTATCAGGTTATTTTTCGGTAAGCATTAATTTGGCTCTTTTAAAAAAATTGCATAAAAGCAAAGAAAGTTTCTTTTGAATTGCTAGGGATGCTGAGGTACAAAACTCAAAAGTCTAAAGCTTAATGGCTGAATCTTTAGCAATAGAGAAAACCTACAGGCCTAATGAGGTTACAAAATAAAATATTATCTTAAAAATAATAATTATGAATGAATGCATTGTAGTAAGGAGAGAATCCTTGAGATCGCATTAAGGGCCTCTATAGGGTTACTGTAGGATATAATTATCTCTCCTTATGAAAAAAGAAATTACTGTTTCAATTCAGACAGGATTTATATTGCTTCTCTCTACATTTAGGATATGAAATTTGTAATCTTTATCAGTTAAATCTGTGAAAATAAGTAAATCCTTAACTCAACCTATTTATATATTAAATTTTTGTTATAATTGTAACAAACCAGTAATGAAACGGAGTTATTCGAATGGAAACAGTACTAACGAGACCTTCTGCTGCGCCCGTTATTCAGGCGCTACGTTCGATTGGGTATAATGCAAGTACAGCGATTGCTGATTTAGTTGATAATAGCCTGGATGCCAGGGCAGTTAAAATACATATTAATTTCGCCTATGGCGAAAGTGATGGAATGATTACAATTTCTGATAATGGCTCGGGCATGGATGAAGAGATGCTCCAGACTGCCATGAATATTGGGTCCAAGGATCCGAGAGCAAAAAGGGGAGCAAATGAACTCGGACGTTTTGGGATGGGTTTAAAAACTGCATCCTTTTCGCTGGGGAAACGGTTAAGCGTTCTTTCCAAAAAAGATGGGGTTTATAACGAAAGATGCTGGGACCTGGATCATGTTTCTGAATGCAATGAATGGCAGCTATATACCAAAATTCCTGCAGAAGTCAGGTCTAAAATGGGTGAAATTGAATCCGAAAGCGGAACAATTGTCTGCATTGATAAGCTTGACCGCTTTATGGGGTTTGGAGGAAAGCGTAAGCTGAAAGAAACCAGCTTCTATAATAAAGTGGCCCGGATTAATAGGCATCTCGAATTCGTATTCCATTCAATCCTTGAAAAGAGCGAAGTGCAGATGTTCATTAACGGAAAGGAAATTGTGCCATGGGATCCTTTTATGCATTATCACCCAAATACCATGGAAGGTGAAATGCAGATACTTAGGATCAATGAGAACCGAATTAAAGTACAGTATTTTATATTGCCGCATGCTTCTCATTTAACAGAGCCGGAATATAAAATGGCTGGCGGTTATAAAGGCTGGCGTGATCACCAGGGGTTATATATTTACCGGGAGAATCGTCTTCTTTATTTTGGTGATTGGATGGGGCTGTTTCCGAAAGATGCAGCTTCACAGCTTGCCAGGGTGCGTATAGATCTTCCAAATGCTGCAGATTCTGACTGGCAGGTGGATATCAAAAAGTCAGGCATTAACCTGCCGGAAGATGCAAAAAGAAGATTAGAGGCCATTTCGGCTATTGCGCGCAAAGTCTCTAGAGATATATTCTATTTTCGCACCCAGCCAGGTCCGAGGAATCCTTCCATAAAAGGCAGCCTGAATACATGGGAACAGTCCGGGAGCGAGGATGGCCCTCAATTTATTTTAAACAGAAATCATCCAATTTTATCTGAACTTCTAAAAAACCTGGATGATGAAAATGCAAAGCTATTAAACTTGTATCTTAAATTTGTTCAGCTTGGTTCCCCAAGCAATATTATAGATTCTCCAAAGGTCCCGGAAGAAGAAGTACAGGATGTGCCAGACAGCCAAAAAGAGCTGGTTATTCAATTTGCTTCTTCCATGTTGAAGCTGAATGTAGCTGAAAATGAAGAGCAGCTGTTTAACATTCTCTTAACTCAGCCGGCCTTTGACGGCCTGAACCGGACAACCATAAAAGCAATCACAACGGAGGCGAATTTGATTGTCAGCAATTGATAATAAGAGTGTTTTTGAACAGGCTTTTACGAATAATTATTATATGTTAAAAGCGATGTCTGAAAACCAAGAGGAAGCTGCAGAAAAAGCACTTGAATTAGCAAGAGTATTGGCATCTGGGTTTGGTCCAATTGATGATGCACAATTCCAAAAATGGTCTCTTGAAATGTTCATGAAATACAAGATTGGCTTGGAGGTTCCCAAGGATTATGTCATGAGGAACTCCAAAGAAAAAAGCTGGTTTGAGCCTAAAATGGCAGCAAGCGGATTTTTCTGGACCAGGTACCGCAGATATCTGTCCGAAGCAAAAAATTGGCCGCTTGAGGCAGTCACCGCCATTGATGAAACAACCAATCAGATTATGGCATCGATTGGAAATCCAAAGTCCATGGAGCCATTCGATAAGCGCGGCCTTGTATTGGGTTATGTCCAGTCAGGTAAAACAGCCAACTTTACTGGCTTGATCAATAAAGCTTATGATGTCGGCTATAAGCTGATCATTGTACTGTCAGGTATTCATAATGACTTAAGAGCTCAGACACAGATACGTTTGAATGAAGAGGTAATTGGAAACCGGACAGATAAGGATGGCAATCCAATTGGAGTTGCCCAAATTTATGCGAATACCGCTGAGCATATCATTTCATCATGGACAACAGAAGTAAATGATATCAAGTCCAGCCAAAGAGGAACCAGCAACCTGAACTCGCCAACCCTGATGGTTGTAAAGAAAAACAAAACGGTTCTGGAGTCACTCAGAGATCAATTAATCAATCACCGTGATTTATATAATCTGGATATCCCTGTCTTAATTGTTGATGACGAGGCAGACCAGGCATCCGTTGACACTTCCAATCCAGATAAAAATGAAGATCCGAAAACGATTAACCGTCTAATCCGGCAGATACTTGAAGTGTTTAATCGAAAAGCATTTGTTGGCTACACGGCAACACCGTTTGCCAATCTTCTGATCAGCAAAGAAGGAAGGACAGATGAGGAAGGGGATGACTTGTATCCGAAGGATTTCCTCGTCGGCCTGCCAAAGCCTAAGGAATATTGCGGTCCTGAAGAATATTTCAATGTGGAAGAAGATGCAGAAGACACTCGCCCTAGTCTGATCCGCCATCTGCGGCAAGAAGATCTTGAAGTATTTACGACGATTAAAAAGAAATCCGATGCAGATAAATTTGAGGAAGTGCCTCCGCAAATGCGTGAAGCCATCCTTGAATTCCTTCTGGTGATTGCGATCCGCAATTTGAGAGGGCAAAGAAAGAAGCATAATTCCATGCTTATTCATACATCACGCTTCAAAGACGTTCAATCAAGCGTTAAAGAGGAAGTGTCGCGTACCTTTGATGCCATCTCAAAACAGCTTCAGTATAATCCTGAATGCAGTGTGATTGCAGAGCTGCAGGAGCTTTATGAAAATGATATTCTTCCTACTAGCAGGGAATGGCCAAATGAAAACCACTCAGAATTCAGCTGGGATGAAGTATATGAAGAACTGAGAAAATGCTGTGAGACGATTCAGGTTTTCGAAATTAACGGTAATAGTCGGGATGCACTTGATTACCACCAATATAAAGAAGATGGGCTGAATGTTATCGCCGTCGGCGGAGACAAACTATCCCGCGGTCTAACACTGGAAGGCTTAAGCATCACCTATTACTTCCGCAACACGCTTATGTATGACACGCTCATGCAGATGGGGCGCTGGTTTGGTTACAGGAAGGGATATATGGATCTTTGCCGCATCTATACATCAGATGAGATTGCTTCGAATTTTGAACATCTGGCCATTGCCATGATTCAGCTGCGCCAGGAATTCGACAGGCTTGCTGCCTTGAAAAAAACTCCTTCTGAATATGCTGTGAAGATGCTGAGCCATCCAACAATGATGCTTACCAGTCCGCTGAAAATGAGAAATGCAGTATCGACTAATGTCATTTATGCAGGCACTCTTCAGCAGACCAGACTATTTGATCCAAGTGAAGAAATTCTAAAAGGGAATATGGAAGCTGCTGTAAAGCTGGCAAACAAGCTTACCCTAGAAAAGACTGCCTACAGAAAGACAAACTTTTATACGTCTTCTGATGTGAAATCAGACATAATTAAAGAATTTCTTTCAGAATATCAGACTGCCGACAGCAATATTGTCAATTCAGCTTTAATTGCTGATTATATTGATCGCGCTAATCATGAGGGTGAGCTGACGGATTGGACAGTTGCTATAGTAGAAGGGAATCCTTCAGCATCATCTGGTTTATCAGATTATCCTGTTGAATTAGGAAAGATCCATTTGAAATCTGCAGCCCCTCTTGGTAAGAAAGTGAAAGCACCTGAAAGCAAGCATCAAATCAGGGATATTGGGGCCATTGTGTCTCCAAACCATGAGTACATGGACCTTGACTATGAAGAAATAAAAGGAATCAAAGACCGTACAGAAAAACGCAGAATGCGTGACAAAGAAAAAGGTTTAATTCTGATTTATCCGCTGCACCCAGAAGTTGATATTTTTAGCAGTCTGGATGTTGAATTCTCGTCAAAATTAGTGCCAATTGGAATCGCTTTTTCTTTTCCGGGTACCGAAATTGATGATACAAGTGTCTACCAGACGAATAAAACAGTCTGAATAACTTTATTTAAGGAGAGTAGCTGTGTTGAACCTAAAAATAGAGTTTGAACAAATGATCCAAGAGCTTAAAAACCAGGACGATAGTGAGGTATATAAGCTGAATGTCCTGACATACGAGAGCCCTGTTATGTTTGCAGGAATCGATCCTGCGAATCATCACCGTCAGCTTTACATTGATCTTGGAACGGAAGCATGGGACGACAGCCAGGAAAGAGCCCTTCCAAAATGGCGGGGCATGTCTGTCAAAGTGGAATACTTTGAAAAGCTCTTTCTCTTAAAAGAGCATTATTTTCTTGTAATACGTCAAGAGGATGAACAAAGCCCTGAAATTTTTGATGTGGTCCTCCAGAATCTCGCTGAACATTTAATTGCAGAAAAGGAAGATTCGCTATTTTCTACTGTATATAAGGTACTTGACAGATGGAGGACATTCTTTCAGCGAGGCGGATTTAAACGGCTTTCTGATGAACAGCAGCGTGGGCTATTTGGGGAATTATGGTTTATCAATGAATGGCTGGACAAGCACCCAGGCCAGCCCCCTCTCATTATTGAGCAATGGGAAGGGCCGACCAAGGGGCGGATTGACTTCAAAGGTTCCAGGTGCGGGCTTGAAATCAAAACAGTGATTGATAAATTATCAAAAACCATTAAAATATCAAATGAGAACCAGCTTAAGTTAAGTGAAGCCGTTTCTTCAATTTATCTATATGTCTGCTTTCTTGAACAAAGCCGGACACATGGCATGAGTCTTCAAGAGCTGGCCGGACAGGTCCGTGCCAAGCTTGCAAAGCGATCTGAACGAATTGCACTTATATACAGCGATTTAATGACTGATCTCGGCTTTAGGGAAGAAGAATATGGGGATACATTGTTTTTTGTGGAAAAAACAGAGGTTTATGAAGCAGAGGAAGATTTTCCTCGGCTGTTAAAAGAGCATTTGCCAAAGGGAATTTCCCATGTTAGCTATAATATTGATCTGACTCATTGTACGGAATATGAGAAAGATCCGGAAACCATATATCAAATGTTTAGAGTGGAAGGGTAAAAGATGATAGAAACTAGACAAAGAAAAGAATTTCTCCTCGATTTCATGGAGGAACTGGAAGAAAAAGCAATAAAAACGGGCAGCTATCAGGTTCCATTCTTGGAGAAAATGATTTCCTTTATGGACAGGCCTGACGATCCGGAAATCCTTATTCCTCCTTATAAAGATACGGCAAAAAATATTGCCGTGAATGCCTATTCTTATGATGATGAGAACCAAGTTTTAGACCTGTATGTGGCCGATTACAATTTTGAGCAGAACGAAGAAGATCTGCTTACTATCAATATGACTGCTGTCACGGAAATTGCCAATCGGGTAAAGCGCTTTGTCACAAATGCAAAGTCTCTTCTTCAGACCATTGATCATTCATTAGAAGCTTATGATCTTGCAAAAGTCATTGATGAAGAGATGGAGAATATTAATGAGATTAATATCTTTGTTGTGACAAACCTGTACTATTCTTCAAATAAGCCGGTAGAGATGACGATTCCAGGCATCGAAACGGTGAATGTCCAGGTTTGGGATATTGACCGGGTGCAGCAGCTGATCACTTCCGAGCAGGCGGTCGAGACCGACTACATTGATTTTGAGAGAGACTACGGTGAAACATTCGAGATGATGTTTGTCCCGGATCCATCTAGCGGAGTAAAGGAATTCGACTGCTATGTTGGCTATATTTCAGCTGAATTGCTTGCTAAAGCCTATGATGAATGGGGTCAAAAGCTGGTCGAGCGAAATGTGCGTTCTTTCCTTCAGGCAAGGGGCGGAACTAACAAAGGAATTCGCGATACGCTAAAAGATCCATTCCAGCGCAGAATGTTTGTGGCTTATAATAACGGCATTTCAACCGTGGCGCGCACAGGTGATTTTGAGCTTGTGGAAGATGGAGTGAATCAATATAAAATCAAAGGTCTCAGCGGCTGGCAAATTGTCAATGGCGGCCAGACAACGGCTTCCATCCACAAAGCTTATAAGGATGGAATTAGTTTAAAGGATGTTTACGTCCAGGCAAAACTGACAATCCTTCAGGTTAATGAATTTGTTTCTAAAGATCAGCACCTTCTCGAAGATGAAATGATCTCCCGAATTTCACAATATGCCAATACCCAAAATAAGATTAATAAATCTGATCTATTAGCCAATACACGCTTTATGTCCGATCTGGAGAAATTCTCGCGCAATATCTGGATTCCGGCAAAAGACGGAAGAAGGCCAGAAAGCAAATGGTACTTCGAACGTGCCAGAGGCCAATATATGGTGGACATCAACCGCCGCAAGCGAGGAAAAGAGCAGACAGATTTCAAAAAGCAGTACCCGAAAGAAAAGGTCCTTACAAAAGTCGATCTGGCAAAATACTTCATGTCTTGGGAAGGTTATCCTCACGTTTCCAGTAAGGGCGGAGAGGAAGCATTTAAGAAGTTCATGGATCTGAACAAGACTTTCTGGAGCGGCAGCACACAGGATAAGATTACTCTATCCGTCTATCAGAAATTAATTGCGAGAGCCATCATTAATCAGCGCGTCAAAGAAATCGTTGATGAAATGAAGCTGAGAGGCTACAAGGCAAACGTCATTTACTATACAGTGGCAATGCTTCACCACCTCTACAGCGAGCAAATTGATTTGGTTGGTGTATGGGAAGAACAGGCACTTTCAGATAAATGGGATGATATCGTACGTACGATTGCAGATAAGACTTTGTTCTATCTGAAAGAATCTGCTGGTGAGCGGAACGTTACGCAATGGGCGAAACAGGAAGCTTGCTGGATACAGTTTAAAGAAACCTGCTCCCAGGAACTGAAAAACTTAATTTAACAGAAAAACACCCTAATCTTCTGATAAAGATTCAGGGTGTTTTTCCTTTAAAACTGCATAGGTTTTAATAAAAATCGCGATGGAGTCAACTGCAGCATCAAAGTCCTGCTTGAACTCATGCTCCCAGATGCGCAACACTTTCCAGCCGTTATCCTGATAATACTGATTCACTTCCTGATCTCTGCTGACATTGCGAGCCAGCTTTTTTGTCCAATACTCCTGATTGGATTTTGGCATATTTCCGTGAATCGGGCAGCAATGCCAGAAACAAGAGTCTATAAAGATAACGATTTTATATTTCTTTATGGAGATGTCCGGTTTGCCGAACATTTTTGCATTTTTACGAAACCGAAAGCCTTGCCTCCAGAGAGCCTTTGTAATGTCATTTTCCAGCATTGACTGGGACTTGATAGCTCTCATGTTATGGGATCGCTGTTCTTTTGTTATTTTTTCAGGCATGGAATCACGTCCGATTTAGGGTTTATATTGGAATCTTACCCAGAAGAGCCGGACATTACACTTTTGACATTATTCATAAAAAAAATTATTATGTTATATTTGATAAAAGCGAATAAACTTTGACTATAATCTAGACTGGAGTGGCTTTACTAGAATAAGAAATCGTTTTTTAATGGGTGAATGCTTCTCTTAAGAAATCATATTTCTCCTTGATATTCTTGAATGTATCAACATCTTTTATATATTTCGGATCAAGCTCATAACATCCTCGATGTTTTAAAGTATTAAACTCATCCAATACTAACATGTCATCATCTTTTAATGGAATGTGACATGACCCACAACGGATTTTCATTCTGCCAACCTTCTTTACAAATTATTGGTTTTTACCATATTTTACCATGTAAATAACTATAAATGTTTGTATATTGAAGCTGTGGAGGGGAATACCCAAACAGAAGTGCTACTAACGGTATTAGATAATACTGGAACCGAATATGGAATTGATTTATTATGATAGATCTAAAGGAAAAGAATCACGGTGCGGCCAGAACACCACCATGATTCTTTATAGACGCCAGGAACATAGGGGTATGCTAGCAAAAAACGAAATGTAGATGCGCGACAAGAAAAGGATAAATAGAATAGAAAAAATAAAAATAAAAAAATTATCAATAACTAAACGTTGATTTTTTGTAGTAAAACAAGCGATTAACTGAAAACTAGTTCTAAGAGGAATGTATTTTGTTTTGGTATCTAGAATTAAATGTGAGTAAGGAAGGAATGTGTCAGCAACCCTGATTAGCTCGAATATTTATTAATAATTTTGCAAAAATTTTCCCAGTCAAGGTTTGTATTTCTTAACCATTTTATTGGAAGCCCATAATTAATTTCGCAATCTAGCGGTCCTCCAATATGTCTATTCCAATTTTCAGGGATATTTTTTATAACATTGTTTAGTAATTTTTGATATTCAGAATGCGATAAATTTCTGTTTCTCGATTTGCATTTTTCTAAGATAGATGGACTATATAGATGGTCTCCCTTTTTATATTCAATCCATCCTCGCTTTGTTTGCGGATCGACAATATCCCTATTTAACGCATACCCCAGTATTCTGACATTCCAACTGTGGTTCAAATATCCATAAGGGTTATTTTCAAAAGCCTTGCCTTCAGGTATGCTGTCCAGCAATCCAACAACATAGATTTTTGTATTAAAGTTTACTATTTTATGGCGTTCCACCAGGAGCCATTTAGATGATTTCCTTGTTCCTTTAATATCTGTTTTGAATGTGAATTTCTTAGATTCACCGTTGAAAAAAACAGTTGCTAAATCATTTCCATTGTCATGGATCAGCTGATCCTCCCATATATCGAAGTCCACCTTAAAGCTTATTCCACAATTTATCTCAAGGAATCTTTTGAAGCCTATTTCCACTGATTTCCCTATGACATGATCCGCAATATAATCATTTTTTTCTCGAATGAGCTGTTTTCTTCCAAATTGTTTTAGGCTGGCTGCTTTTTTCTGATATAATTGTTCAGCAAATGAAAAGCACTGTTTAACATCTTCTATAGGAACATTAATCAAATATTGCATGCTGTTCATTATGCTCTTAAAAACTGTAACAAAATAGAATTTTCCCCTGTAAACTCTACCCTTACGATATCCCCTTCTCTTGCATTATGCCGGTCTTTCAACCAATAGCCTAGAGCACGTAAATCACCTTCTTTGTGAAAGTTTTTCCCGTATTCTAGAAGTTTTCCTTGAGATCCAGTTGCTTTGAGCGGTCCGTGGAAAAACCCATCAGCTGAAGTACAATGGAACAATTCTCCTGGTCTGATAGTATATCTCCTGGCGTTATCCATGCTAATCGGAATATAGACTTCATACTCATTTCTTCGATAAACTGATCTAGAGGCGCCTTCAGTTCCCCAATTTAAATGTGCTCTCTTTAATTCAACGTCAAAATATTGTCCAGAACGCGGCATACAATTTCCCCCTCATATTACATATTTTCCTAAATTATAAAACATCGTTAAAATAAAAATGTCATCTTATAAGGTGATATTTTTGTTTTGTTTTGAATTTATACTAGAATTTATAGGGAAATAATGGAGAAAGGAAGATTTACATCAAAACGAACGTGTTGAAAGGCTTATTTAAGAGAGCCTTGTTATATAGGCTTCTAACAAATTTAGATGTATTAATCTCAAAAGCAAAGCTATCTCATAAGGAAGTAAGCTCTAGAACAGGAAGGAAAGGTAATTGGATTAATGATGCTTACAATCAAAGTGAAGATATTCAAATCTCTTCATTAGCAAAAATTTTCTCTGTTATAAATACAGAGATAGACCTTAATGGGTATTCTTTGTCAGCGGTCTTTGATGATAAGGTATTAGACATCGCACGAGTAATTTCAAACCTATCTGATGAAGAAGAAAACTCAGCTCAGATTGCACAGTTCGTTTCTTCAGAAGAGGAGCTTCTTATAGACCTATTAGGAGATTGGGGATCACTAGAATCAAAAAGAAAGCTTAATAAAGAAGAATTATCATATTTTCGAGAAATAAAAAAATTAATAAATCAGCAAGCCAGCAAGGAGGACTCACCAGATGCCTGAAAGAAAAGTATGGTTTATTACACGCCCGGAACGAGATCCGAAATTTCATGTAGAGGCGCTTCGAGCACTGCAAATAGCAACAAATGATTTCCAAATTGTTTGGTCGAGAAATAGAAGCGCCCATAAACTTTATGAAGAAGTATTGGCCTCGGAAGGACTTAAACGGGATAATATCAGTCATGATGGATCTGGAGGCAGGACATGGGCTGCTATGCTTCGTACTTTTGGATATGTTTACATTACTCCTTCCGGAAACCTATCTCTTACCAAAGTAGGTAAAGCGCTTCTTGAAGGAAATAAGATACGTGAAAATACATCGAAGCAAATACTAACCCTTCAAATTCCTAACGCTTACTTTTTGGAAAGCGGATTTAGACCCAAGTTTGAAAATGATTTTCAAATCCGTCCTGCAAGATTCTTAATCCGGCTCGTGAATCAGCGCCAGCTGGATTACTTCGTCACAAAAGAAGAAATTACTTTCTTTGCACTGACTGCAAAAAAGGATGATGAGCTGTGGAGTGTCACAGAAAAAATACTTAATTATCGTTCTGCTGGTGAAACAGAAAAGAAAAAAATGAAAGAAATAGTTGCCAGTATCTATGACCATAGAGAGCGATCTGATAATGGAGCCCGTGATTTTGCTTCAGCTCATGGTGACGTCGCACATACTTTTATGATGATGTGTGATTACACTGGGTTAGTTGACTACGTAAGAGGGGATGCCCTAAGGATTCCTTCTGAATTGCGCACCAGTACTGCTGAAAAACTAATTAATTTTGATACAAGGTATCCTTTCAATAAACGTTATCTAATTTCATTAGAACGCTTTGCAGAAAATGCTGGATTAGATGTAGATAGTTATAAGGCAAGTGCTTATGGAGGAATTTCTCCATCAACTAATCGAAGTAAAAGTATTAAAAAGGTTCATCGGCTATTATCAAATTATCCGGTGTTGCAGTCGCTTTCTGCAGAAGAGATTACAGTAATTCTTGAGCAGGAGTTTTCCAGGAGAGAGGCACGAAACTATGCTTATGAACTTCACAACTACCAATTTACATCCCTAAATGAGGATTTTGTCGAATCATATTTATTTGAAGAAAATGATTTAGTCTTTGAGGACAAGACAGCAGAAATTCTAAAAGCAATCGGCTTCAAAATTGACCTCAGGCCAAAACCAGTTGTAAGAAAGGTGCAAACAGAGATTGAAATAGTTTTACATGTAGACAATAATAGGATCTGTATAATAGATGCCAAAAACTATAAAAAGAAATTCCCATTGTCTGCCCACCTGGCTTCACATATGGCTTCAGAATATATTCCAAACTACAATGGTTATGAAGGGAAAAAAGTTACTTATTTCGGCTATATAACAGCTAGCGAATGGAGTGGGGAAGGTAATCTAAAGAAGATATCTGAAAAGGTTAATACTTCTCAGGCTTTGGAAGTTGCAGGTGGAATGTTTTCAGCTAAAGCTTTACTTGGATTCTTAGATTACTGTTTAGATAATGACATACCTGAACAAAAGCGAACAGAAATGTTTATGACTTTATTTACTAATAAGGGTTATAGGAGTATTTCAGAAATGATTTAAAGAAAAGTAGCCTTAGAGCTGCTTTTTTATGTTATTAGTGGTAGAATAATAGCATACCAGTATGCAAGAACATATATTCCTATTTAGTGATAAGGAGCGATAATAATGATATTTAAAAAAGGAGAGCTATTTAACGGCCCAGGAGGCTTAAGCTTAGGCGCAAAAAATGCTAAAGTCATTCATCCGTTAACAGGAGAAGAGTGGAAGATAGAGCACTTATGGTCAAATGATTATGATGGCAGTGCTTGTGAAACGTTCGCTCTAAATATATGCGGAGACATAAATGATCCATCTGTACATCATGGTCCGGTAGAAGAGCTGCCAATTGGAAATAAAGAGATACTTGGTGAAATTGATTGCTTTGCATTTGGATTTCCCTGCAATGATTACAGCCAAGTGGGAGAAAAACATGGACTTAATGGCACCTTTGGACCTCTCTATTCATACGGAGTAAAAGTCCTGAAAGAGTATCAGCCAAAGTTCTTTGTTGCAGAGAATGTTGGTGGCCTTCAAAGCGCTAATGAGGGACAAGCCTTTATTCAAATTCTCACAGAACTTGAAGAATGCGGCTATAAATTAACACCCCATCTTTATAAATTTGAAGAATATGGGGTGCCACAAGCAAGACACAGAATAATAATTGTTGGTATTCGCAATGATTTATCAAAAGAGGGAGTTGAGTTTAAAGTTCCTGCACCGACTACTCCTGACAAGTACAAAACCTCATTAGAGGCTATTACTTATCCTGCAATTCCAGAAGGAGCTCCTAATCATGAAATGCCTAAGCATACAAAAAAGGTAAAAGACATGCTGATGCAAATTCCTGCCGGAGAAAATGCATGGTACCCTGGCATAGATGAGCACCTGCGATTGAACGTAAAAGGGGCTCGACTCAGTTCAATTTATAAAAGACTTGATCCTAACAGACCAGCATACACGGTTACTGGAAGCGGCGGGGGCGGAACCCATATGTATCATTGGGAAGAACCTCGTGCTTTGACTAACAGAGAACGCGCCCGCCTTCAGACATTTCCTGATGATTTTATTTTTTGTGGAAGCAAAGAGAAAGTCCGAAAGCAAATTGGAATGGCCGTCCCTCCACAGGGAGCGCAGATAGTATTTGAAGCAATCCTAATGTCCTTTGCAGGAATGAGCTATAAGGCTGTTCGCCCAACACCCAAGCTTCAATTAGAGAATTTGAAGGGCAAAAAGAAGGTCGAAATAGATGATGTTGAAACAACAAAGGTTGAAGTGAATGCCTAGAACATTTCATCCCATCAGTCCCCTGAATAGGGGGCTTTTTTTTTGAATTCGACATTGGAATATAGGCAAAAATCAGAGTAACTATTAGGCGAGTTATTGGATGCCTTCATTGTCAAGACATATTGTTGTTCTTCTTTTAAAATAAGTTGCACAGTTTCTTTCAATCATCTATGAGGCAGGCTGCTTTTTAGTTGTAAAAGAATGGAGACATTCGAAATTTTAATTAACATTTATTGATCGTACATTGTTTTGTGTATGTCAATATAAAAGGATTATTTGTATTTTTTTGAATTATAATGTCCTTACAAAACACGTTTAAAGACTATAATAGGAAGGTTTTCAGTAGTTATGAATAATATTTCGGGAAATATTAATCGAGAGGATTGAATTTATGCCAATTAGTATGGAAAGTTTAGAAATAGGAAAGAAATATGATCGTGATGCTTTATCATTAGTATGGGGGTATAAAGGGAGACAAGCAATCAGTCGCGGGATTATCACTCCAGCAAATGATCATAAAATTATCCTTTTTGTAACTAAGATTAAGCAAAAATCAGATACTCAGTATAACGATTACTTCATAGAGGAAGGTCTACTTCATATGGAGGGGGAAATTAGTCATTTCAACGATCAAAGGTTAATTAATGCAGAGATAAATAACGAGTCAATTTTTCTTTTTTATCGCGATATCCATCACACTTATTTTACTTATTATGGAAGAGTATTTTTAGTAGATTTTAAATTAAATTCTGATAAACCGAGTATCTTTATTCTATCCACTTCTGTAAGTCTGTCTGTAAGCGCTAGTGCTCTCTCTACAGAGCAGAATAAAACGAGCCTAATAGAAAGAGAATTTATAGCAGACAAAGAAGGGGACAAAAAGGTTAAAATTCATGTCAGTTATGAACGGAGTCTTAAGAATCGGGCTAAAGCGATTGAAATACATGGAACAACCTGTAAAGCTTGCAATTTCAATTTTGATAAATTCTATGGAAAAGATTTAGCCAAGCATTTTATTGAAGTTCATCACGTTATTCCGCTCTCGGATATCAAAGAGGGAACAATTATAGATCCTTCAAAAGATTTAGTTCCTTTATGTTCAAACTGTCATAGTATGATACACCGCAGAAGAGATAGAGTAATGGAAGTGGAAGATCTACAACAAATAATAGAAGTTAATAAGAAAGGATAAGGGAAACAAAATTAGATCATATCTTCAAGATTACTTGGAATTTCATGGAGAAGAAATTTTAGGTCAGTTTATTAATTAGAACCTTGAGCTTAAAGTCTTTTTAAACTCCAATATTAATATTAAATTTTTGAATGGATTGTTAAAGGAAACTGAAAGACAGTAATTTATTGAGCTTATAAAGCTAATGTACACATGGAGTTTAAGATTTGAGTGGTGTTTGCAGTATAGACCTCTTTATGTAAAAAAAAGTAAAACCTTTGCCGTGAGAGTTGAAAATTATGGTATTATATTTTCAGAGAATATACTGATTTCACTCGAATCTTAGGGAGGTGCTATTTATTGAAATTATCATACTATCTCTTTAATGAAAATGTTATTAATTTCAATCAGCTAATATTACCTGAAAAAGTTAACGAACAGAATAACTACTTTGAGTTACAGCCTAGGAATACAGAATTAGGTTTTGAATTTAAAGTATTTATTCAAAGAAACAGAACAAAGGAACCAAAATGGATAACATTTTTAGAAAATGATCTAGAGATTCCTAACAGGGACGACATAAAGAATACTGTCAATTCATTTGTTATTCTAGTAAAGGTTAATAAGAATCAGACTGATTATTTTTTTGCTATAACGGGAGGCTTTGGATTTACAGCCATTGATAGGAACAATTTGGAGAACAATTTCGGATTAAAAGTTGCACTTAATTCTATTGATTCTACAGAATTAAAGGCATTTGACGTAAGAAATATTGATCTTAAAACAAAGCAAAAAAGAGTCCTAATAAATAAGGGTAGTGAACTAGGCGAATTTGATCTCAATTTTGAACAAGATCTTATTAACTTAGTATCAGGAAAATCAAGGGATGAGGGAATTGGAACATCTATAAAGGGATCTACTTCTTCACTTAGTTTAAACAGTGATGTAACCTTTGCCACACTAGGAGAAAAATGCAACCAATTATTGGATTTGTTTCTCAGTGATGATTACAAAGAAAACTTTGGCTTTATAGATAACGTTAAAATAGTCAAGGACGGGGATGTAACTTCGGATTTAAATAATAATCTATTTCAAGCCCTTAACAGGCGTGAAACTCATAATATCTCTTTAGCATATCCTGATATGATTGAATATGAAAAGTGTTCTAGTTATAAAATAAAAAAGGGTACGAAAACTGTGGAAACTGAAGAAGTTAACTTAATGGATCTCTATTCATTATTAGATAAAGAGGGTGTAGTGTTTGACTCAGCAGACCATATTAAAAAAATTAAAATTATTGGGTTTGATGAAGCAGAACATCCAGTAACTTCACCAGTCACTTTAAATCATTTTATTATTTTCCAAACTGAATTAAACGAGAATACTTACATTTTTTCATTAAACAATTGGTATAAGATTGATAATGATTACTTTTCTAGAATACAGGAAGAAATAATGAGGGTGCCACTTGTTGAGGATCCAACCTTTCTTACACCTATACTAATTGATGAATCAGAGGGAAGTTATAATGATAGACAGAATTCAGATTACTTTTTAAATATGGATAAACAGAATTTCCAAATTCGAAACTCAAGAAGTAAGATTGAGGTTTGCGATTTACTCTCCAAGGATAAGCATTTTGTTTGTGTAAAAAAAGAAACTCGTTCAGCTACATTAAGTCATCTTTTTGCACAGGGGTCAGTTTCAATGCAACTATTGAGAGAATCTAGTGAATATAGACAATCTCTAGTAAATAAGGCTTTAGAAAAATTCCCTAGAGTAAATTTTAACCAACAGAATTTTCCTTTCAATGAATGTACTTTAGTATATGCCATATCTACATCTAAAACCGATGATATTAGGAATGTACTACCTTTCTTTAGTAAAGTAAACTTGTTACATCATGTAAATTTAATAAGGAGATTAGGAATAAAGGTCGAAATATATAAGATACCAGTAAGTCATGAAGTGGTTGCAGTTGTAAATTAACTATTTGATCAATACGTTAAATTGGTCACCTTTTCGGTCACATTCTTAAGGTTAATTAGGGGATACTATAGGTAAAAGTACCTATAAAAATGTTGTTGTAACTCATAGTAATCTTAACCTTGGAGTTAACATAGTACATCAAAGGTTAATTAAAGGATTACCTTGACAGGGTAGAGGTCGCTGGTTCGAACCCAGTCGAAATCACTAATACAGGGACCTTGAGATGCTAGTCATTTCAAGGCCTTTTTTATATATGCTTTTTAATGAAAATAAACAATATTAGGTAAAACACTACTGTTTTTAGTCATAAAATATTCCTATTCTATTTTCAATTATTGCTACGTAGCCTTTATTATTTTTTTCAATGGATGTCCTCCTATACGTAAATAACTATTTGACTTTAGTTTCAAAATTGTAGTTAATTATTTTCTCCAAATAGTACAATTCTTCCATCTAACTGGTATATTAATACTATACTAAATAAGCTATCAATTAGTAAGGAGAGCATAGTGATACCATTAATTAGCTTTTTTAAAAAGAGAAAAGATGAAGAACAGCAAAATCCAAAAATAACATTAGATCAAATAGAAGAGAAAAAGACTGAAAAGGTTGCTACCCGTATAGGTGAGTTAGGAGAATACAAAATCGATATTCAATTACATCAGCTTCCGAAAGATTTTAAGCATCTGAGCGATTTGCTAGTTGAAAACCCAAAAGCAAAGACAGGTTATTCACAGCTTGATCATATAGTGATTACTCCGTTTGGTGTCTTTGTAATAGAAACTAAAAATTATCAAGGAACCATTTATGGAGGAAAAGATAGAAAAACATGGTCCGTAAATGGCAAGTTTAAAATGATGAATCCATTTATTCAAAATTATGGACATATACAAGCATTAAAAAACTTCCTTGATCAAAAATACCATCATCTATTTATTTCAATGGTTTCCTTTACGAAACGCTGCACGTTTAAAATTGATGACCTCGAACTTAGAAAAATTGCTTCTAATGACTTAATTGTATATGACGTGGAATTATTCGATTACATACATAGGAAAGTATCGGTTCTAAAACTGCAGCATAAAGAGCCTTTGCTTAATGATAGTGAGGTTTTAATGATTTATGACGCAATTTATGCAGCAAATATAATAGATCCATCTATTAGAGAGAAGCATGTGCAAACGCTAAAAGAAAGTAAGTCAAATAAAAAAGAGACAGTTACGAAGGAGAATCAGTCGGAAAAATGTTGCGTATGTAACAAAACTGTTTCGGACAAAGTGAAAGCATTTTGTTTGTCGAATAAAAGGTTTAATGGGAAGATCTATTGTTTTGGGCATCAAAAAGATTTATACAAATAATTACTTAAAGGGAGTCGAAAATGCCTATCTACAATAAACTTGTACGAGACCGTATCCCAGAGGTTATTGCTCGAAACGGAAAAAAGTGTTCAACAAGAATATTAGATAATGAAAAATACATAGAGGAATTAAAGTAAAAGAGCTTCGAAGAGCTAGAGGAATACGTTAAAGCACAAACTGATGAAGAAGCAATCGAGGAACTGGCAGATATACTGGAAATCCTTCATGCATTGGCCAAAGTTCATGGTTCTACAATCCGGGATGTGGATGAAATCCGTAAAAGTAAAGCGGAAAAAAGAGGTGGATTTCAAGATAAAGTATTCCTAATTGAGGTTGAAGATTAATCATAAAATTTTAATGGATTGGGGAAAGAGAAAGTATGAGTCATAAACTGCAAGTTGGTGAAATGGAAGCTTCATATTTAACCGACAAAGAAATATGGGGGCACTTTAATTATATCTTTTCATCAAAATCGAGAAACTCAACAACATATAAATTCGTTTTGATTAAGTCTTTAATCGAGAATCTCTACAATGCGAATGAAAAATTGGAGCTGCATTATGATTCTTTATTTAACAGTTTTTCAAAAATTTATTGGAATCTCGTCATTCATCATGATCTTAACCAAATTAATATGGTGGGCAAGAAAGCAGAGGTTCAGAGCATTTTGCTTAACGTGCAATCAAAGCATAAAATCCCGAACACCTTTGTTTTCGATAAGCTATCAAACGAATTGCAAATCTTTATCGTGAATAAGGTAAAAAAGAAATGCAAGGTCAATGTAATGGGAGCGATATATGGAGATACCTCCGGAACTATTTTTGATTTTGATAATGAACAAGAAGTCCTCCGCTTTAATCCTGCTTTCTTTTCTTTTATGCAGCGCTATCAGCGCGTGTTGAAGTATATGTCCAACTATCAATTGGCTATTTTTCTAGAAAAGTTCAATGAACAAGGAGATACTTCTCGGCTTTTACTTAAGGTTGAAAATGTCTCCAAACGTTCATCATTAGATCCTTTTTATCAAGTGCTTGCTTCTTTCTATGGTGGGAAATGCTTTTATTGCGGTAAAACTATCAAGAAGAAGGAACAAGCCCATGTAGATCATTTTATCCCCTGGAGCTTTGTTCAAGCGGATCAGCTATGGAATTTAGTGATTGCCTGTACAGCCTGCAATCTCGCAAAAAATGATAAGCTGGCAACCAATATATTTTTAGAAACTCTGATTGATCGGAATGGAACCTTCCTTATTATGCCGGAGCTTAATGGAAGAGAAGACATGAAAGTATACACAAACAAAAAACTGATGGATTTATATGAACATACGATTGATAACGGATATACGGATATATGGGTACCGAAGAAGAATCATGCAGATGGTTAAGTGTATAAATATGATTAGTATCATCTCTTATGCACTCTTTTCACAAATAGAACCAAAAGTAGACAAATCGAGACACTGTCTCAATTTGTCTATTTTTTTATAAAGGGGAAAAGAAAGAATATAGTAACTTATAATACGCTAACCAGACATTCTCACCACAAGCTATAAATTCATATATAACAGAATATTTGAAAATTTTAATAAATAAGATTGACAAATAAATAAGGGCAAGTTTATTATAATTACATAAACAAACATCATAGAAACAGTTTCAATAATATAAAAAGAAAAGGAGTCTTTTGATGGCAGTTGAAAAAAAGCTCAGGATACAGTCTGTTGACCGAGTGCTTGATATATTAGAAGAAATAGCACAGGAGAAGAATGGTATTACTGTTAGCGAAATAGCAAAAAGATTAAACCTGCAAATAAGTACTACATATAACCTGTTAAATACCTTGAAAATGAGAGATTATGTTTATCAAGATATTGAAACAAAAAAATATTTTATAGGTGTTAAAATCATGAGTTTGAAAAATACCTATACAAACAATTTAGATATTCAGAAGGTTGCTGCCCCGTATCTCGATGAATTGCATAAGGAAATCGCAGAGACAATCCATTTAAGTATTAGAGTAGGCAGTCATGTAGTTCCTGTTCACCGATTAGAAGCGAAACATGCAATTCGTGTGGATAGTGAGTACGTTGGTAATAAAGGACCACTATATTGTACAGCCACAGGAAGGGCATTATTATTAAGTTTACCAGAAAGTGAGCTAGATTGTTTTCTTAACAGGATAGATATATTGCCTTTTACTGAACATACCATTACAGACATAGAAAAGATTAAAGAAGAACTGGCTAATAGTAAAGCCAGAGGCTATACTCGTGACTTTATGGAGTATCAGCAAGGGGTTTTTTGTATAGGTGCCCCTATTTATAACTACAACTCAGATGTAATTTCTTCCATAAGCGTTTCCGTTCCCTCCCTTAGATTTAGTCCTCATGAGCAAGAGCGTATCACAAACAATGTAATAAAGACTGCGCAGAAAATATCTCAACAATTAGGATATCAACAAGAATCTGTATAACAAAAAATATAAGAGTTTTATCTCTTATATTTTTTTGAAATATATAAAGAAAGAGTTTTTATAATATAAAAAGAGGTGGTATTTGTGCGATTAACTGGCAGTGAAATTATTTTAGAACACTTGATCCAAGAAGAGGTTCCTTACATTATTGGTATACCTGGTCACGGAATATTAAGTTTTGTTGATTCCTTTGTTAAACGGAAAGATAAAATTAAAAGTATTATGCCAAGACATGAACAGAGTTCCATCCATATGGCAGATGGTTATTACAGGGTAAAAAAGAAACCGCTTGCAACATATGCGTCGATAGGTCCAGGGGCGATTAATACAGCAGTTGGTCTTGCAACTAGTTTCGTAGATTCTGTCCCTGTCTTTACTGTAGTAGGGGAAACCCATACACATATGTTTGGCAGAGGGGTACTCCAGGAAATCCAAAAATACAATTGGGCAAATTCCGTTCGAGTATTTGAACCTATTACCAAAAAGAGCTGGCAGGCTACAAGAGTCGAACAATTACCCAGAATTATGAATAGTGCATTTAATGAGATGATGACAGGCAGAAGAGGCCCTGTTCTACTAAATTTACCAATGGATGTTCAAGCAGATTCGATAGACGTCACATTAGATGATTCCAGGAAAAGAAGAGTTTCAGATGACTATACAGAAATTATGGCTATACCCGGGATTGAGAAAGCTGTAAATATATTGCTAAATGCTAAGCGTCCTGTGATTTTAGCAGGGGGAGGGATCCATGCATCAAGTGCTTATGAAGAGTTGAAAAATTTAGCAGAAGCAACAGGTTCTGCAGTTTTATGCACTTTCAGTGGCAAAAGTGCTATAGAAGAAGATCATTCTTTATATGGTTGGATTGCCGGATCCAAAGGTACCCACTGTGGAAACAGTATTGCTAAAGAGGCTGATGTTATTCTTGCAGTAGGCTGCAGGTTTGCAGATGAGACAACATCCTCCTACCGAAAAGGGGTTTCATTTAATTTTCCTGATACGAAATTAATTCATGTAGATATTGATCCACACGAAATAGGTAAAAATTATCCTGTGGAAATTGGAATTGTTGGCAATGCAAAAGATGTTCTAGCCAATATGATTCGATACATTCATGAGAATCAATTAATGAAGGACTGGCAGGATTCTGATTATTATCATGAAATACAACGTAAGAAAAACGAATGGTTTGCATATATGCATAAGATTCAGAATGATAATCGCTCACCTGCAACTATTTCTCGTTTTTATAAGGAATTAAGAGAATACTTAGATAGAGATGCGATAGTTGTGACATCCTCAGGTAATAGCCAGGCACAAATTTTACAAGAGTTCCCTTTCCTTGCCCCGGGAACTAATGTCACAACAGGAGGATTTTCTACCATGGGATATGCATTCCCTGCAGCTTTAGGGGCAAAGTTAGCTGCTCCAGACAAACAGGTTTGTGCAGTAGTGGGGGATGGGGATTTTTCGATGACCCTGCAAGAACTTGCCACAGCTGTACAATACAATATTCCAATTGTAGTTATTGTTCTCAATAACTCAGGCTGGCAAGCTATTACAGACCTGCAAATTTCTGCGTTTGGTAAGGAGCGAATTATGGCAACAGAATTCAGGATGGATAATGAGGGGGAACTTTATACCCCTAATTTCGCTCAGGTAGCAGCAGGATTTGGTGTTCATTCTCAACACATCTCCAATCCTAATGAGATTAAGTCTGCTTTAAAAAATGCTTTCAAACAAAATGGACCATCGCTTATCGAAATTACAGTAAATCGTGAATATCCATATTCAGGTGGAATCTCAACAGGATGGTGGGATGTGCCAGTACCAACTTATCTTTCAGATAAACGAAAGGTTTACGAAAAAGAAAAAGCAGAAGAAAGTGTACTTTAAAATCATTAACCAAATAAGGAGGAGAACAGTTTGAGTAAGCTTTACATTAATGGAAGATGGAGTGCATCGGAAACTGGGAGGGAATTTAATAGTTATAATCCTGCTAATGGGTCTCTTTTAGATAGTGTAGCAGATGGCAATCGAGAAGATACCGCTAATGCTATCCACGCTGCAGAAGAAGCCTTTAAAAAGTGGTCAGTTGTGCCGGCTATTCAACGCTCTGATTACTTAATGGCTTGTTATGACTCGATGATTAAGAATCAGGATCTATTAGCCGAAATGATTACGAGAGAACAGGGGAAACCACTGAAAGAAGCAATAAATGAGGTAGGATATGCAGCAAGTTTTTTCAGATGGTATGCAGAGGAAGCCAGAAGAATCTATGGAGAGACCCTTCCTTCAAATGCTGCCGATAAGAGAATCGTAATATCTAGACAGCCTGTAGGAGTTGTTGCTGCGATCACCCCTTGGAATTTCCCGCTAGCTATGATTACTAGAAAGATAGCACCAGCTTTAGCAGCAGGGTGTACTGTAGTTGTAAAACCTGCAGAACAAACACCTTTAAATGCTGTAACGTTGTTTAAAGTGTTAGAAGAATGCAATTTACCTCCCGGTGTAATAAACCTCATCACGACTTCACAACCTAGAGACGTTGGAGAAGAACTGCTACACAATCCTGCTGTAAAAAAGATTACATTTACTGGTTCAACAGACGTTGGCAAGTATTTAACAAAAGAAGCTTCAAATCAGATGAAACGTGTATCAATGGAACTTGGAGGTCATGCACCTTTTATAGTATTTGATGATGCTGATATAGAAGATGCTGTAAATGGCGTAATAGCAAGTAAATTCAGAAATGCTGGTCAGACATGTGTTTGTGCAAATCGCATATATGTTCAGGAGTCAATAATGGATGAGTTCATCAGTTTGTTTGCTGAAAAAGTTAATGCATTTTCTGTTGGTGAAGGCTTCAAAAGTGAAGTGGATATTGGACCACTTATCGATAAGGACGCCATCCAAAAATCCAAAAATCACATTGAGGACGCTCTGAACAAGGGTGCGAAACTTATTACAGGCGGCAAACAAATTAATGGAGAAGGTAATTTTTTTGAACCTACCATTTTATTAGACGTAGCTGAAGATATGTATATTTGTCAGGAAGAAACGTTTGGTCCTGTTGCACCCATCCTTACGTTTAAGACAGAGAACGAAGTTATAGAGCGTGCAAATAATGTTCCATATGGACTCGCTGCATACTTTTATACCAACGATTACAGTCGCTCAATACGTGTTTCTGAAAAACTGGAGTATGGCATAATCGGGCTTAACGATGCTATTCCAGCGGTTGCGCAGGCTCCATTTGGAGGGATGAAGGAATCTGGTGTTGGACGTGAAGGAGGAAAGGAAGGTTTGCTGGATTTCCTGGAAACTAAATATATATCTATGAAATTTAAGAATGAGTGTGAGCAATAATGAAAAACAGAACATCTTATGGAGACAAGGGGTTCAGCGAGTTTTTAGTAACTGCATTTCAAAGACAACTGGGACATCATCCTGATGATTTTCAAAAGCCGGTAATTGGTATATGTAATACCTCAAGTGAAGTGAATCGTTGTCATAGCCACCTTAAACCAATGATAGAAGCAATTAAAAGGGGAGTAATTATGGCGGGAGGAACTCCACTGGAGTTTCCAGTCATATCATTAGGCGAAATGTTTACTAGCCCAACAACAATGTTATACAGAAATTTGCTTGCAATGGATGCAGAAGAAATGATAAGGGCCCAACCAATTGATGGTGTTGTGTTAATTGGAGGTTGTGATAAAGTTACACCAGCTTTGCTTATGGGAGCTGTTAGTGCAGATAAACCAGCGATTATGTTTACTGGTGGTCCTATGAATAATGGAGAATATAAGGGCAAAATACTTGGTGCCTGTTCTGACTGCAGACATTTCTGGCAAGAATATAAGGCTGGAACGGTCAGTGAAGAAGAACTGAATGAAATCAATTCAAGATTGGCACCAACTGCCGGACATTGCATGGTTATGGGGACTGCAAGTACTATGGCTGCCTGTACGGAAGCGATGGGAATGATGCTTCCGGGAGGTGCGGCAATACCGGCAACTCATAACGAAAGACTATCTCATGCCCAGGAAACAGGTAGAGCAATTGTAAGACTTGTAAATGAAGATCAAAGGCCATCCAAACTATTAACTAAGCAATCTTTTGAAAATGCAATCAGAGTTTTAATGGCAATTGGGGGTTCAACAAATGCTGTTATTCATTTGATAGCAATTGCAAGAAGGCGAGGTATTACACTAAAGCTTGAAGATTTTGATCGTCTTAGTAATACTACCCCTTTTATAGGAAATATCCGTCCTGCCGGCGAGTATCAAATGGAAGACTTTTATTATGCTGGTGGTGTCAATTCAATAATAAAAGAACTCTTGTCATTGATGAGTAAAGATGAAATGACCGTTACCGGTAAAACAATTGCTGAAAATATAAAAGATCATAAGGTGGATGAAGTCTACCGCCATATAATAAAGCCAGTCCACAACCCTTTATATAAGGATGGTGGAATCGTTGTATTAAAAGGAAATTTATCTCCAAACGGCTGTATTGTTAAACCTAAAGCTGCGACAAAGAAGTTGTTAAAGCACAGGGGAAAAGCAGTTGTATTCCAATCAATTGCCGATATGGAACAACGAATTAATGATCCGAACTTGGAAGTTACAGAGGATAGTGTCCTTGTTTTGCAAAATGCAGGTCCAAAAGGAGCACCGGGAATGCCAGAGGCTGGAATGATTCCAATTCCTCGAAAGTTGCTTGAAATAGGTGTAAGGGATATGGTGAGAATTTCAGACTGTCGTATGAGCGGCACAGCATTTGGAACCGTTATTTTACATGTAGCCCCAGAAGCTGCAGTGGGCGGGCCATTAGCACTGGTTAGGGAAGGGGATGAAATTGAATTAAATATTGAAGAGAAACAACTAACTCTTCATGTAGAAACGGAAGTATTAGAGAGCAGAAGAAAAGAATGGGCGCCACCGGAATTGGTTGAAAGAGGGTATACGAAATTATATCAACAACATGTTCTACAGGCTGATGAGGGATGCGACTTTAATTTTTTATAAAAGCTAGGGGGAAATTAAAATGGGTTTCTTGATAAAGAAGTGGAATTTGTCTAGTTTGTTCGTCATTAGTCTATTAGTATTGCTATTTATATCAGGTTGTGCCAACCAGCAAAGCGAAGAAGCAACGGCAAGTAACAAAAGCGAAAACCTCTCTGATTCAGAAGATACCATTTCAATCGGGGTAAGTATCCAAGGATTTAAAGGGATGTTTACGAACTATATTCGAGCCGGAATAATGGAAGAAGCAAAAAAGCATGGGAAAAGTGTGAATGTTGTTGTTGTAGATGCTGAGGACAGAGCTGATAAGCAGATTGGTCAAATTGAAAATTTTATTAGCCAGGGGGCAGATGCTATTATTTTAAACCCGGTAGATAGAATTGCATCTGCACCAGCTGTGGATGCAGCAGTAAAAGCAGGCATACCGATCATTACTGTTAATACTCAAACAGACAATCAAAGCAAAGCAAGCGCATTTGTAGGATCTGATGATTTTGAAGCTGGAAAAATACAAATGGATTTCATCGCTAAGGAATTAGGCGGGAAAGGCAACGTTGCCATCTTACATGGGGCGATGGGGCATTCTGCTCAAATCGGAAGATATGAAGGCTATAAATCAATCTTAGAAGAAAATCCTAATATGCAAATTATTTTTGAAAACACAGCAGAATGGCAAACAGATAAAGCATTATCTATAGTTGAAAACTGGCTGGTCACAGGGAAAAATATAGATGCCATAGCAGCGAACAGCGACACAATGGCACTAGGGGCCAAGTCTGCAATTGATGCAGTGGGGAAATCTAATGACATTCTTGTTCTTGGTATGGACGCAATCCCAAATATGCTTAAAGGTATAGAAAATGGACAAATTAGTGGGACAATTTGGCAAGATGGAATTGGCCAAGGTAAATATTCTTTAGATCTAGCTGTTAAAGCAGCAAAGGGTGAAACGATTGATGACTATTTAATTCCTTATGAGTTAATCACGAAGGAAAACATCGATAAATATAAAAAAATGGCCGAAGAACGCGATGAATTATCAGAAAAGTACAATTAATTAACGGGAGATGTCATCCACATAAAGGCGGTGGTTTCAATGACAGGTCAAAATATCCTCCAAATGCAAAATATCCATAAAGCATTTGGAGGGGTAATTGCCCTAGATAATGTTTCATTTAATGTAAAAAAGGGTTCTGTCCATGCTTTGATGGGTGAAAACGGAGCGGGTAAGTCAACTCTTATGAAAATATTGTTAGGTATCAATAAGCCCGATCAAGGGACGATTTGTATTGATAATAAGGAAGTAACATGGGACAAACCATCGGATGCTTTAGCTGCTGGAATATCTATGATCCACCAAGAATTGAATCCTGTTCCGCATCTAAGTATTGCTGAAAATATTTTTCTGGGCAGGGAGCCAATTAATAAAAGAACAGGCTTTATTGACTATAAAAGGATGAACGAAGAAACCAGTCATTTACTTAAAGAACTGGATTTACAGGTCGCACCGACTGAGCTGGTAGCAAACTTAAGTGTAGCTAAAATACAGCTTATTGAAATTGCAAAAGCAATATCTTATCAAGCTCAAATTGTTGTGATGGACGAACCAACTTCAGCTATTAGCAATAAAGAAGTGGATAAATTATTTCAAATCATCCAAAAGCTCAAAACTAATGGTGTAACAGTTATATATATTTCACACAAAATGGAAGAGGTTTTTTCGATATGTGATGATGTAACTGTTCTCAGGGATGGGTCTTTCATTGGCACAGAGAGTATTCGTGAAATTAATATGAATCAACTGGTTTCTATGATGGTAGGAAGAAAAATTGAAGATGTGTTTCCTCAAGTAACTCATAACACTGGAGAGGTTATATTGAAAGCCAATAACCTCGAATCAAAAGGTCTCTTTCAAAATATTAGCTTTCAGCTTAAGAAAGGGGAAATCTTAGGATTTGCTGGACTTATGGGCGCAGGCAGGACTGAAATTATGGAAGCTATTTTCGGCTTACGTAAATTAGACAAAGGAGAATTGATCTACAAAGGTAAAAAAGTCATATTCAAACATCCGCAAGATGCAGTTAAAAACAAAATAATTTTAGTGCCGGAAGACAGAAAAAATTCAGGCCTGGTCCTAAATCATTCAATACGTCAAAATATCAGCCTTACAACCATTGGAAATTATACACAAAAAGGCTTGATTAAAGCCAAAAAGGAAAGAAGCGTAGTAGAGAGAATTATCGAAAAACTCAGGATAAAGGTAAGTAACATGGAGCAATCAGCTTCTTCTTTAAGTGGAGGAAATCAGCAAAAAGTGGTTCTAGCAAAGTGTCTTCTATCAGACCCGGAAATTATTATTCTTGATGAGCCTACAAGAGGGATTGATATTAAAGCAAAATCTGAAATATACAAGATTATAAACGAACTTGCTCAGCAAGGAAAAGGCATTATAATGATTTCATCAGAAATGCCGGAAATATTGGGGCTTAGTGATAGAATCCTCGTCCTCCACCAGGGTCAAATTACCGGAGAACTCTTGAAAAAAGATGCTACTCAAGAAAAAATACTTCAATTGGCCATGGGTAGGAACGTTTCATAAGAAGGAGGGACTAAGTTGAAGGCTAATACACATTTGGAAAGTCAAACCAAAAATATATGGTCGCAAAGTCGATTGAAGATTAAAGGTTATGCAGGTAAATACGGTATTTTAATTGGTTTTATTGCGATCTGTATCTTTTTATCATTTGCTTCACCAGTATTTTTAACCTCTGCTAATTTAATTAATATCCTAAAACAAGTCTCTATTATTGGGATTGTTTCCATGGGTATGACGATGATCATTATTAGCGGCGGAATTGACCTATCAGTAGGATCAATTCTAGCCCTTACTTCTGTAGTAGTAGCAGTATGTGCCCAAAATAGCATACCTCTTATCTTGTGTATACTAATTGCTATTGCTGTAGGCGGACTTGCAGGAATGATTAACGGATATGTAACAGCAAAAGGAGCAATTTCCCCATTTATTGTTACGCTTGGAATGATGACGGTTGCAAGGGGAATTGCTTTAATAATTAGTAATGGTATGCCGGTTTCGGGATTGCCGGAGACATTTTTCACATTGGGAAGCACGGTTTTCCTTGGTCTCCCTTTACCGGTCTATATTTTTTTCTTAATGATTTTCGTGACAACCATTTTATTGAAAAAGACGAGGTTTGGGAGACACCTATATGCGATTGGTGGAAATGAACAAGCAGCATTGGTGTCGGGTATTAATATTACTAAAGTAAAAGTTTGGGTTTATGTTATAGGGGGATTATTGACTGGTCTGGCCGGAGTAGTTCTGGCTGCAAGGGTTGGAGCAGGTCAGCCAAATGCTGCTGTCGGGTATGAACTAGATGCCATTGCAGCTGTTGTTATTGGCGGTGTAAGCTTTTCAGGGGGGATTGGACACCCATTAGGCGCTTTACTAGGTACTCTAATTATCGGGGTTATTAATAATGGCCTTGACCTGATGAATGTTCCAACTTATTATCAACAGATTATTAAAGGGCTCATAATTGTTGCTGCAGTGTTGTTGGATAAGAATAGAGCTAAATAAACAGGATAGGGGTGCCAATGTTGAAAACTATTAATGTATGTATTGTAGGCTGCGGACGGATTTCTACTCTAAACTCACTGGGGTATTTAGATCATCCAGATGCAAAAATATATGCTGTATGTGATTTGGATGAAGAGAAAGCCATGGAAAAAGCTAAAGAATGGGGGGCAGAAAAGATATATTCTGATTACTATGAAGTTCTAAACGATCCAAATATTGATGCAGTAGAGTTATTAGTTCCTCACCATCTTCATTGCTCCATGACTGTAAAGGCATGTGAAGCTGGTAAGCACGTGTCTGTGCAGAAACCAATGGCTTTAACAATCGAAGAAGCCGATCAAATGGTTGAAGCTGCACGAAAAAACAAGGTCAAATTGAAAGTTTATGAAAACTTTGTTAGTTACCCACCTTATGTAAAAGCAAAAGAATTAATTGATGCGGGGGAGATTGGTGATCCAATTTCGATAAGAATTAAACTGAACGCAGGAAAACAGGATACAGGGTGGGAAGTTACTAAAGATACTTGGTCATGGAGAATGAACGAAGAAATATGCGGTGGAGGTCCTTTGGTTTTTGATGATGGCTACCATAAATTCTCTTTAGCCAGATATCTAATGGGAGATATAGAAAAGGTTTCCGCCTGGATTGATCGAACAGATGTTATACCAGGAGAATTCTATGAAGACGCTCCTGCAATGATTATGTGGAAATATAAAAATAGTAAAAAATATGGAATAATGGACGTTACCTATTCAAAAGATCTACACATTAATACAGATTATTATGCTTGTGACGAACGAGTAGAAGTTACCGGATCAAAAGGCGTGCTTTGGATAACCAGATGTACTGCTAAAATGTTACAAATTCCTACTCTTATTGTTTACCGTGATGGAAAAACTATAAACTACGAAGATTTAAGAGACGACTGGGCCGATTCCTTCATTGATTCTACAAAGAACTTTATCGAGGCTATAAAAAATGACACAGAGCCATTACTCAATGGGGAAGAGGGAAGGGAAGTATTAAAGTTCGCTTTAGCGGCTATTGAATCCTCTAAGAGAAAACAAGAAATTAATATCGATCAATTGTTTACTCCAATTAAAAATTAATTTGTAGAGGAGTAAATATATGAATCATTTTGTATTGTTCATATTGTACTTTATTCCGATTACATTATGCTTTATTTTTATTCCATATTCACAGAATAGAGTAAATAAAAAACATATACCAGGCTTAACATTAATAATAATCTCAATTGTTTTTATGGGGTTACTATTTCTACTTAAGACCCCTTACTTCCCAATCCTCTTTTCACTAGGTGTGTCTATACTGCTTTCTGGGGTGATTGTACTTACTACTAGTTATATTAAGATATTAAAACATTAAATAAAATTTGAATCGTAGAGGAGACTTTTCTATGAAAGAATCGATCATGTGTGATCGGTTCTTTCTTTTATCTACAAAAGGTATTCACTTGTAAGCTGAATGGTTTGGAAGTATTATATGAATAATTTTAAGAGTTAAGGGAGACGCACATATTTTTTTCGGGTTGATATCACCAAATGCCACTTGATTAAATGCAGGTGAGTGGACAGTGGCCTAGATGCTTTTCAGCATTCCTCCATGTAAAACTATCCCATAAACCCAAATAAATAACTTTATAAAAAATATGCTTTTAAATCCTGAACAATAAGTCTATTATAGTAATTAAAATTAAAAAAGGAGATTCATATGATTTCATCTATTCAAGATCAACTTCAAGTATTTAGAGAAAGTCAAAAAAACAGGGGGCGGCTGCTTATCAATTGTCCTGATCAACCGGGTATTGTGGCTGCTGTATCCCAGTTTCTGTTCCAGCATGATGCTAATATTATCGAATCGAGTCAATATTCGACGAATCCAGAGGGTGGCACCTTTTTTATCCGAATCGAGTTTGAATGTCCGGGTTTACAGTCGAAGGAAGAAGAGTTGAAGAGTCAATTTAAGGAAATCGCAGAAACATTTTCAATGGAATGGAAATTAGCATTTGTTTATGAATTGAAGAAGACAGCTATTTTCGTATCAAAAGAACTTCATTGTTTACGTGAGCTGTTATGGGAATGGCAAAGTGGTGATTTGCTTACCGACATCGCTCTTATTGTAAGCAATCACGAGGAAGCAAGACAAATTGCAGAATCCATGCATATTCCATTCTTTTACATACCAGCAAGCAAAGAAAATAGAGAGGAAGTGGAAGAAAGACAGCTGCAGCTTTTAAAAGAATTTGATATTGACTTAATCATCTTAGCCAGATATATGCAAATTTTGACGCCAGCCTTTGTTGGGGCTCATCCGTTCAAGATCATTAATATTCATCACTCTTTCCTTCCTGCATTTGTTGGTGCGAGGCCATATGATCGAGCCCATCAGCGCGGAGTAAAAATAATTGGGGCAACGTCTCATTATGTTACAAACGATCTTGACGAAGGACCAATCATTGAACAAGATATCAAGCGTGTCGACCACCGGGATCATATAGATGATCTAAAAAAGAGCGGACGTTCTATTGAAAGAAGTGTTCTTGCCAGAGCGGTTAAATGGCATTTAGAAGACCGGATTATTGTTCATGAAAATAAAACAATTGTTTTTTAAGAAAAAGGATCTGTAATGAGCGCCTGTCTCTCAGTTAAGTAATGCATTTTCATGTGATCTGCCCCCTGTAAAGAAGAGAGTGTAAATAATAAAAAAGCCATAGGCAGCTTTAGCTCTATATCCCATAGGGCTAAGGCCTTTTAAGTGTTTTTGGTTTACTGCTGAAGATTTTACCGTAATGTAATGGGAAGAACTTGTACTACGATTAAAATAGGGATTAGCTTAGAGGCAAATGAGAATGAGGCAGCCATGGAATTAAAATTGCATGAACAAATCCCCCATTTTCCTTTAGATGAGCTTTGGGGGGGAGTGATCAAATTGAGCAGACATAACACTTATCAAATTGGACAGATCTTCTATATTCAAAAAGTTCAGAGTTCCAGGCAAAGTAAAGAGTTTTGAACAGACAGATGCTTATGTGTATGAAGTTCTTGAGTCGTTTTCTCAAAAAATGGATGAGGCAATCGTGCAGTCTATTCTTTGGAGAGAATCCACTGATGAGATAACCATGACTCCACGAAAACTGTTCATGCATACGGTCATTCACGAATACCACCACAAAGGACAGATTATGGCGATGGCCCGCCAGTTGGGGTATGAACCGCCAAATACAGATGTTCTGGTAACGAGAAATTAGATTAAAATATGAAAGGATGCCCCATGGTGCAGTTCTTACTGTCGAGAGGCATCCTTTGTTTCGTTTATGACGAAATTAAAATCATTTATTTTAGTTCTTTACTTCTAAATGATTAATAACCCGTTCCATCGCTTGAATATGCCCCAAATGGTTTGCCTCATGAAATAGCGCAAATTCAGCTAATTCACCAAAGGTTTCAAGTCCCAAAAATGGTTTATCCAGCTTTTCATTTAACTGTTCAGCTGGAATTTGCTGTATTCGGGCCAATTGATCCTTCAACTGTATAATGAGCTCATCTGTTTCAGGAATATCACCTTTCCAATCTGCCGGCTTAGTACCGTTCCCAAATAATTCAATATAGTTTGCAGGGAGGTGGGTTGTTTTGCGGGGAAAGCCAAACATAAACTGTTCACAGACCGTTAATACATGGCCAATATGCCAATGGATCGTGTTGTTAAAACCGTCTGGCTGTATCCTGGCTACATCCTTTGATATTGACCCGCTCTTATTAATAAAATAACCTCTTGTCTTCTCAAACTGTTTAAACACTAGTTCATTCATTTCTTTCTCCCCTTCCAAATATTCTCATCTGTTAATATAACAAAAATTTGTAAAGGTTAGGAGGGTCAATGGACTGAATTGATTTCTTTTTATTTTTTTAGTGGCGATTTTTTTATGGCAGTGTTACATCCAGCCTAGCACCGTCTTGCGCGATTGGGTAAAGCGGGAGAAATAATAGGTCCAGCTGACTAATGTGCTAAGCCCTCCAGGTTGATTTTAGCTAGCAATTTTTAATATAAACACTTTACAGATAGAATTAACTATGTTAAATTCTATTTATCTAAGGATTCTGAAATTTCAAAAAGATGGTGTGAGTGAATGAGTTGGACTGCTGGCCCATTTAAACAGGAACTGATCAAGGACTATAACAATATCAATCTTCTTTTGTTTAACATCGGTGTCAAAAGTCAAAGAGTCGAGTTTTTGGGGGATAAGATATTAATTTTCGCCAATCATAAGAGAATTCCATCTCTTAAACATTTGGACGAGATTAATCGCTTTGTAACCCGAATGACTGACATTGCCATCATAGATAGCTATAAGGAACATTTAAGAAATGTCCTTGAAGAAAAATATGGGATGAAGGTACTTTCTATATTAAAGGACTATGATCCCTTAACTGAACTTTCGGGTACTATCATTACCCTGGATCGCGATACAAGTGCCTATATTTCCAGGTAACTAAATACTGGTGACTGGTCCATTGAACTCTTAAGAGTGCATTAAAACCGTCAGTGCAAGCTTTCAGACTACCGTCTGTTTGTTTTGTGCTGACGGTTTTTTTATAGGCTGTTTTCGCAAAGTTTGTTGCTATTTATATTATATTTACTGAGTTGATTGTAGTGGAAGGTTTACTCAAGGTAGCCTATTCAACGTCCTACGGGAGTAGCGGGACAGGTGAGACCCCACAGACGCGTAGCGTCGAGGAGGCTCACCGCCTGCCCCGTGGTTCGCTGAGCATCCTCTCACTGCAATCAACGGACAACATTGATAAGCGAAAAACAACAATTTATACGAAAAGAGCCTTTTTATAAAAAAATAGAGGAGGAACCAACATTATGAAAACAGTAGAAGATGTATTGATTGCGCTGGATGAGTTGACAGGAGGAAGAGTGGTTAAATCTCTAAATGACATTACGAGAGGTGAGCATCCCTTTGTCATTATGAAGTCTTCCAACATTCCCGGAAAAGAGATCATTGAAACGCCTGGTCTTGTCTATGGTGATATGAAAAAAGAAGTCAAAAAAGTAGCAGTTGCTATGACCATGACAGAAGGATGCATCGAACTTGCCGGCGCTACTGGTGTCGATGCCATTGTTGCTCATCATCCGATAGCGGAAGCGGCTAATTCAGGTGGAGTAATCTTAAAAAACTATCTGGATTTGTATAATGTCGCCGCATTTGAATTGCATGAAGCTTTCCATGGATTACATCCCGGCATTCCTTTTTTGCACGGCCATCAGGTATACCGGACTGAGGTTTCTTATGGAGGAGTACACGGAAACATTTTTTATGCAGGGAAAGTACTCCCCGAGGTGAAAACGCTGGGTGATATGTTAACTCGGCTGGACAATTTTATGGGTCTGAAAGTTGAAGAGGAACTGTTACATACTGAAAAGGAAATACGCAATAGTCCATCTTTGTCTGAAACGAGTATAGTGACACGCGGGAGAATTGCTCATGGAGAAGAGACAAGCCCCGTGAACAATATTGTGCATATTTTCCCGCATACCGGATTTTCCCCTGAACATTTGCGCCTAGCAATCCAGGAACACCCGGAGGCTGACACAGTTCTCGCTAGCATTAGCCGGGTTTATGATGGACATCCGCTTATCGAAACAGCTAAGGAGTTAGGTCTTAATTTTATTATCGGAAATTGCCATGTATTAGAAATACTCGAAAATGGATTACCTTTAGCTTACGCCTTGGATAGGCTGCTGCCTGATGTTGAAGTAGTTGTTTTTCGGGAACGTGTGACAAGCATATCCCTAAATGAAATGGGAGCTCCTCAGTTAAAGAAATATGCAGAGGAAATGGCTGAGGGGTATCTATTGAAAAAAACGGCTGTCCATACACTATAAAAAAGGAGTGAAGGTAAATGAGCGAGGTTAAATCGTTAGTCCAAGAGAATTTAGAAATAGAGGAGAACAGTGTCCCGATTCCTTTAACGAGAAAATGGACAAGGGTTGAAGCAGTCGGTCTTGGTTTAGTCATCCTCTCACTGCTCGTATTGTTAATCACGCCAGGTACATTAGCCGGGTTATTTACTTCCATTGTCGATCAAGTTTTCCCGGTTATCGTAGGGATATTTTTAACCGGTACGGTAGGGGTTTCCATTATTGTTAGTGTCATTATTGGCCGGGTACTGGAAAGGCTGGGATTTACGGATGCGCTAATTCGGATCTTCATTCCTGTTACAAAACTGATGAAAGTCAATTCAGCGGTTATCATTCCAAGTATATATAATATTCTTGGTGATATTAATGCTGCCGGGAAAATTGCCGGACCGATCTTGATCCGTTCAGGAGCAACAAAAGCAGAGCAGAAAATAGCGGTAGCCACCATGGTTCAATCCCAACAGTCATTTGCTACATTTATGTTAGGCATGGTTGCACTAACGGCAGTAGGGGCCAATGCCTTTATCGTGGTCGTGCTGGCTGTTTTCATGCCTGTCATTGTTGTCCCGTTTCTGCTTTCTAAAACCATTTACCGGGATACGAAAGCTGTCCAAATTGCAAAACTGCCCCAATTTACACCGAAGACTGGATTTCTCCCGACTTTGTTTAATGGAGCCAGGGAGGGGGCAGAGCTTTTATTCCTTCTCATTATACCGGCTGCCGCTGTCGTGTTTGCTGCAATTGGGGTTTTGGATTACATTGGCATATGGTCAAAATTTGAATCCGGCTTATCAGCCGTTTTGTTAGCTCTAAATATTCATCCTGAGACCGGAATTCTCTCCATATTGGCTAGCCCGGCGCTGGCAATGGCCCAGCTTTCGGAAGTTGCGGGTTCTTTGGATCCGCGTTTGGTCATCGGCTCCTTCGTATTAGCTTCATCCGGTTTGCCTTTGGCTACTATCTTTGGTCAAATTCCGGTTATATGGGCAGCTAATTCTGACCTTAGTGAAAAGGAGGCAATGGGAGCGGCTTTATTAGGAATCGTCATGCGTATTTTGACAGCCTTTTTAATAGTTTATTTCTTAACGCCGATATTGGTTTAATGCTCCAAGATTAAATTTTTCCCAGCAAAAATGAGAGATCGATCAAATATTGATCAGGAGGGATCTTTTTAATTGATTGGGGATCCAGGTGGAGCTCTGTTTTTCTTAACAGATTGTTTTCCTCGCCCCACAAGAAAAGAACGGCCGTTTGATGAATGGGTTCCATAATCCCTTTCATCGGCGCAAGCAATTCAATCTTAAGATCATCCAAGGGAAAATCAGGACGGCTAATAAGCTTACAAGGTGCTGTTTGGAGGGGTTCATAGTGATTTCTTGTATGATCAGATAGATAATGGATTCTCCCGGTAGCTGTAATTCTTTTATCAGGGAGGATCAGTCCTGATTCATGATAGATATCTCTTCCGATTGAGGAAGGGATCTTTTTTTTGTTCCATAAAATGGACATCGAAAAAGTGTGGCCAGGCAAAATCGTCCATGCTCTCTTGGCTATCAGTTCAAATCCGATAAAGGACATGGCTATCCCTCTTTCCTGTTGCTCGATACTGATGTTTATGCACTAAAAATCTAAAAATAACTGGGTTCTTAAGTATACTCTCAGCAAACGGTAATAAATGTTAAATGAAAATAGGTGCCCTTTATAGTGCGCGCATTTTTAAAGAATTAAGTGTCACAAAAGAAATCACAGAATCGTTATATATATGAGCTAGATTAAGAGAGGCAGGTGAAAGATGAAAAGTAGCGATTATATAGTAATTAATGAACTAGAATTAATAATATTGTTTTGTATAAAGACATCATGAATGGGTCGATTTTTCCTTAAACTAGATTTTATTCCAGTAGAATATCAATTAATAATAAAGAATAGGGGTATATCAGATATGACACAGCGAATTAATTATATGCAGCAATCACCAGAATTCTTTCATAAAATGATGGCACTGAGCAACGCAGAAAAGGAAAGTTCTATTGAAGAAAAAACCCTTCATCTCGTTCATATTAGAGCTTCACAATTGAATGGGTGCGGCTTCTGCCTGGATATGCATATCAAGCAGGCAAAAATCCATGGTGAGACGGAGCTTCGCCTATATCATACTCCTATTTGGCGGGAATCCAACTTGTTTAGCCAACGCGAACGAGCTGCGCTGGAATGGACAGAGATTTTAACAAAGATGCCTGAACACGGAGTGTCTGATAGTATTTATGAATATGTTCGAGAGCAGTTTTCAAAAAAGGAAATATCAGATCTTACCTTCTCGGTAATGGCAATTAATGCGTGGAACCGCATTAACGTTGCTTTCAAAACGGTTCCTGGATCAGCTGACACTGCATTTGGATTGACAAAAGCTGGACTTTAATTCTTAACTACGTCAGTACGGGTCAGGTGCTTTAATAGACTCAATGAAATAATAAAAAATCAACAAGACCCGTAGATAATCCATTTGAAATGGCTATCTTACGGGTCTTGTATAATAATTCTATTAATCCTCTAGATCATAATTTCTGTAGTTTATCAGGGTTTCGAATTATATAGATATTGCGTATTAGATTTCCCTCTGCGTGTATGATCCCCAAAGTATGAATACCCTCATTGGATCGAAGAATGAAAGCAGGTTGCTCGTTAACTTGTGCGGTTTCAATATATGGAGTCCCCTCAATCATTGACACATTGCGTAAAGGTCCAAGAAGAAATTGGGCTACGAGATCTTGTGTTTTAATTGGATATTCGGCAGCCTTTGCCTTCCCGCCGCCATCTGACACAAGTACAATGTTTTGATCCAGCACTGATACCATTTGCTTCATGTTTCCCTGTTTAAGTGCTTCCAGAAAATTATCAATTAGCTCTTTAGAAGTTATCTCAGTTTGCATAAGTTCTTCAGAGGTAATCCCCATTTTTGAACGTGCACGGCTAAAGAGTTTCCGGCAGTTCACCTCACTTTTTTCAATGATCTCTGCAATTTCCGGATAGTCGAATCCAAGTGCTTCACGAAGGACAAAGACAACACGCTCTGTAGGCGTCAGTCTTTCAAGCATTACTATCATTGCGTAAGACAGAAGGTCGTCACGCTCGACGGATTCCATTGAATCTATAGTCGAATTCAAAAGGGGTTCCGGCAGCCATTCTCCAAAATAATGTTCTCTTTTATTTCGTGCTGATTTTTGAATATCACGACAGCGATTCGTGATCATTTTGCAAAGATAGGATTTGGGCTCAGTGAGCTTCTCCTTTGGTACCTCATATAATTTCAAAAAAACATCATGCACAACGTCTTCTGCATCAGAAGCAGACCCTGTCAGCTGATAGGCAAGCTTAAATAGCAATCCTTTATATTGCTTGTACATCTCTTGCATTGTTTCACTTCCATTCTTATCTGTAAATTGCTTATTCATAGCACAAGCTACAATAATAAAACGAGCAAAGGTCTGATATTGTGACAAGGATAGGCGTGCTTCTGAAATTAGTACATAACATTTCCTATCTAACTGCTAATATGTGTGCTGTTCCTCTAAGATTTACGACTTCCTAAATTGGTTTGGCGCATATTTTGATTCATAGTTCCTCTCCGCTAAAATTATTGCAGCATCTGCATAGCTCTGGAAGGAATGGTTATAATACCCAAGAAATCCAAATCAGCCGGAGTGGTCAGTCATGAGTTCGATTAGCACATCTATCCAGGATAATGAAAAATATCTTAAGGAACAATTTGATCGTTCGTCAGATGTTGTACTGCGTACACTAGTATTAAAGGATGAAACCATTCTTTTACTTATTTATTTAGAAGGACTGACCAAGGTGCAGACTGTAGAGGATAATATTCTAAAGCCTCTCATTTTCAGCGGATTGCCGAAGGGGATTGATGTAATAGAATCACTGTCTGAGATGCTTAGACGCGAATGGGTTCCACTTACGAATGTTAAGTCTGAGAAGTCCCTTGAGGAATTAGTGCAGCATGTACTGAAGGGAAGTCTTGTTATTTTGGCTGATGGTGAAACTTCCGCTGTCATCGCTCAGGTCCAGAATTTCGAAAAGAGAAGCATTCAAGAATCACAAAAGGAATCAACCTTGCGCGGAACAAAGGAGGCTTTCGTCGAGAGTATTCGAACAAATACTTCACTGATTAGGCGAAGGATCATTCATCCGCAATTAAAAATGGAATCTTTTACGATAGGAACCTATACGCAAACGGAAGTTGTCCTTGCCTATTTGCAGGGGCACATCGATGAGAAAGTGATATCACAAGTTAGAACCAGGCTTGAAAAGATTGACGCTGACGGAGTAATCGACTCTGCTTATATAGAGGAATGGATAGAAAATAATCCTTTATCCATGTTCTCACAAATTCAAAATACGGAACGGCCGGATATTGTTACAGCTTGTTTATTAGAAGGAAAGGTCGCCATCATTACAAATGGAACGCCATTTGTCCTTATTCTTCCCTTTACTTTTTGGGAGGGACTGCAATCAGCAGACGACTTTTTTGAGAGATTTGTATTCATTGCTTTGACTAGAATCATCCGGTACTTGATGACCTTCATTTCTTTCGCTTTGCCTGCTATTTATGTCGCGCTAACGACCTTCCATCCTGAGATGGTACCGCGACAGCTAATGTTCAGTATTGCTGCAGCCAGAGAGAATTCACCCTTCCCGACCTTCTTTGAGGTATTTCTAATGTTGATAATATTTGACGGGCTGCAAGAAGCCGGTGTACATCTTCCCAACCGGCTAGGACCTGTCATGAGCATAATAGGTGCCCTCATTATAGGGCAGGCAGCTGTAGAAGCTGGCATCATTTCGACACCCATCATCATTGTGATTTCATTAACGGGTGTAGCCGGTTATACACTTTCAAGATATAGTGCAAGCCTCCCGTTTCGAATCATCCGATATCTTATGCTGTTTACCACAGGTGCACTCGGCTTCTTCGGTTTTGCTTTTGGCATGATTATCTTATTGATTCATCTTGTTACACTTGAATCCTTTGGAACTCCCTATTTCAGTCCAGTAGCGCCATTTGATGGCAAACGGATTAAAAACTTGGTAATCCGTCCCCCATTATGGGGCAAGAACAGACAGAAGAAAGAGAGTGTAAAATGAAACGACGAGTTATTTTTACCCTTATCACCCTAACTTTTCTCTTGTCTTCCTCTGGCTGTGAGAACTTTATTGAACCGAATCAATTGGCTTTCGTTATCGGTACGGCGCTTGATCATGATGATAGCGGGGGGATCGAAGTCAGCCATCAAATTGTCATTCCCTCACAGATAAGTGGAAATGAAGGGGGGGCAAGCTCGGGCAGCTCAGAAAGTTTCATTGTCTTATCAGCCAAAGGCAAAGATATTTTTGAAGCCAACCAGAAAATTCAGAGGAAAATGTCCCGCCGATTATTGGAGAATCATCGTATCCTTATTGCACTTAGTGAAGAGCTTTTTGAAAAGCATGATGTAAGCCAATTATTCGATAAGCTTAACAGGGATCCTGCAAACAATCTAAGGGACATTACGATTATGATAAAAGGCGGAAGTGCCAAGGACTTCCTTATGCAAGGACATCCCATGGATCATCTATCCAGCATAGCAGCTGGAAAAGAGATGAAGCTGAACAAAATGAGTAAATTCACATCCAAACAGCTTGCTATAGACATACTTTCTGACGGGTACAGACCCTTGATTCCGGTTTTCAATGTTGAAGAGATTCAAGTGAGTAGTAATAAGAAGCAGTCAATTGGTTTACTGTCAGGCTTTGCTATTATGAACAAAGATCTTAAAGTTAGTGGAATTCTCGATGATGTGGAAGGTTCAGAAGCAGCCTGGATGGCCGGGAAAAGAACATTTCAGGGGATAACGATTCCTTGGAAGGACGGGAAAGGAACATTATCATTCAGGTTTACCAGACTCAAACGCCAGATCCGATCTGTTAAAGGCGAAGATCCGGATCACATTATTTTATCAGTGAAAGCGCAGGCCTATCTTCTTGAAAATACAACATCATTGGATTTGTACGAGGTAGAAAACATTGTAGAAGTTCAGAAATACCTTAACGACCAGGTTCAAAAAGAGCTGCAAAAAACTGTAGCTAAAGTACAGGAATTTGGGCCTGATGTCTTTGGTATCGGCGAACATCTGCATCGTGAATTTCCATATTGGTGGAGATCACAAAAAGAACACTGGGATGAAACATTCAAGGAAACCGATATTACGGTTCAAGCGAAAATTAGGATTAGGTCACTTGGAACGAGCGGACAAAGATTCAGTAAATGAGGATTTGGAGGGATTAGATTGATGAAGGTAACGGGTTATCAATTATTTTGGCTGATTAGTATCTCTTCCATCATCTTATTTTCTTATATCCCTATCAAGCTGGCGGCTGAGCACACTCTCCAGGATGCCTGGATTTCTATTTTGCTTGGGAGTATGGTCATGATGGCTATCACTTGGATCATGCTTCAAGTATGCATGCAAAATAAGGATAAATCGTTAGTGGAGTTTATGAAAGACCTTTTTGGAACTTTTCTTGGAAAAATTTTAGTCACTTTTTATTTCATTCATTGGTTCATACAAATGTCTACTATTACAAGAGGTATCACTGAATTTCAAAATTTAGTGCTGCTGCACGAGATGCCGATGATCGTCATTTTACTGTGTATGTTGTTTCTGATTGTCTATGTCATGTTCAAAGGCGGGATTATAGCAATAAGCCGTTGCGCAGAGGTGATCGGCCCTTTTTTTATTTTTTTAAATTTCATCCAGTTACTTTTGAGTCCTCAGGAGATGGACCTAAATCGAATATTGCCTGTCTTTGTGGATTCGGGCTGGGGAAATATTTTAAAGGGTACTTTATATTCATTCAACTATATGATCGATCCTTCGATCATTCTCATGCTCTTCTTCTTTGCCGAAAATAAAAGAACTGCTGCAAAAGGGATTATTTGGGGAACCGCTGTTGCTATGCTATGGGGGGTACTAACCACACTGGTTCTTCTGTTTATAACCGGACCGAATATAACCTCTGAAATGGTCGTTCCCGTATACTCTATTACGAAGCTCGTTTCCATTCTGGATTTTATTCAAAATATCGATGCCTTTTATATTACCTTTTGGGTCATGGGGGCTTTTATTAAGCTATCAGTAGTCTTGTTCATCCTAAGCTATGGCTTAGCCGAGTGGACAGGGGTAAAGAATTGGAAACTTTTCGCATGTATTACGACGCTGGTATTGCTGGCATTTGTAATTTATAGTACATACGATATTCGAATTGGTTACGAATTTAAAACCATGTACTTAATTGGTTTCCTTTATCCCTTGATCTATATTATCATTCCGATGCTATTGTGGGTGATTGGAAGTATAAAATCTCATCGTAAAATTTCCAGCATCAAGTAAGCTGGTTGTTTTTAGATATATATGTTATTTCTAATGCTTCCTTGTCACAGAAGGAAGCATGAAGTCGTTATATTTGCGATAAGTCCTACAGTTGAGGAGATGTTGTGCCGATAAAGTAAACTTTAGAGAGGGATAAATACATAACACTATCAAAGGAATAGCCGGTTACCAAATTATTTACAGAATTAAATGGAATGTGTAAGAATTTTTAGCCTTGGTTCCTATCGGGTTTAACTTTAATAGTTGTAAAGTTGGTGAAATATCATGGAATTAAGACAATTAGAATACTTTATGGCAATTTGTGAAGAAATGCATTTTACCAGGACTGCGGAAAAACTTCGAATTGGACAACCTACTTTAAGCTATCAAATTAAAGCTTTGGAAGATGAGTTGGGTGTTCGTTTATTTGATCGTTTAGGGAAAAAAATAGCAATTACTGAAGCAGGTGAAATTCTCCGGGAACATTGCATTAAAGTATTCCAGAATTTAAATTGCGCGAATGAAAAGATAGAAGAGCTTCAAAAAATCAAAAGAGGAAAATTAGTCATTGGTACCCTCCCTGGAGATTTAAACCATGTCGCATCAATGGTCTTAATCATGTTTCATGCCAGGTATCCGGACATTCAGGTTAAAATAATTTCATCAAATGATGTGACGGAGAAGGTGAAACAAAACGAAATAGACTTGGCACTGACTCTGACGCCACCCTCAGATGAGAGCTTGACTTATATTCCATTATACGAGGAAGAATATTATTTGACAGTCCGGGCAGGTCATGAGTGGGCTGAAAAAAATGAGATAGAATTTAGGGAGTTAACAGGCATCCCTCTCATTTTGAACCCTAAATGTCATTTGTTCAGGCAATCTCTTGATGACGAAGGTATATCTTATGGAATGGAACTCCAATCTGTCATTGAATCAACCGACTCAGGGTCGATGTTAAGTCTAGTGAAGGGAGGAATAGGTGCTGCTATTATTTCATGTACCCTCTTCTCCCAGGAAAATGAAGGGCTAAAAGCAATAAGAATTATCAATCCAACAATTAAAAGGGAAGTCACTATTATCCACCATAAACAAAAATATATAGGAACAGCTGCAAGAGGTTTTATCGAATTATTAATGAAATACATAGAAGAGAAAAAAATCCATGATCGAAATCCAGAGCGGCCGAATTTCTCATTATGCCAGTAGTTGTTTACTCAATTGTAACTACATCGGAAGCAGAGGGCAGGCCAGACTCAGGAAGTTGAGCGCCTAGAAGTGGTTCGGTTCCCTATCTAAATATTATGCAAGAAAATTACTTACCCCTGTACAGCTTACGGCAGGGGTTTTTTGCATTTCAAAATAAAGTTGCCGGGAGCTGTGACAGATGTTTTTGGTTTTTTGCAGGGAATCATCTAATTTTTGAATGAATTCGATTGAAAATATTGTATTGTTTAAATTTCAGAATTTATCTAATCTTATGTCTAGTGCTTGACTACTTCTTAAGGAGGGATGAAACATGGTTTCGTAAATAAGCCTGCTGCTAATTTTGCATATAAAAAGTCGAGAGGAGAATTAATCATTTTGAAAAGAAGATTCCGTATCATTCAAATTACTCTTATTTCCCTATTATCTTTCATTCTCTTATTAAACCTTGTTCTTCCAACTAACACAATAGCAGGTGGGAATCATGATGAGAGATTACCAATGTCTGCTATTGGAATCACTTCAGAGACTAATAAGATAAATTCAAAAGTAGCCAAACAATTTCAGAAACAAGATAAAGTGACTTTCCTATTAAAATTAAAGGATCAAGTGGATACGAATCAGGTTGCAATGACCGCAGCAGAAAAAGCGAAGAAACAGAAACAAACCAATGCCAGTATTGAGCTTCAGGTTCGCTCTGCCATTGTATCGTCGTTAAGAAATAAGGCAACGGAGACTCAAGCAGAGGTAATGGATTTTCTGGAACAGGCAAAATTAGAAGGTAATGTAAGTAATATTCAATCCTTCTTTATTGTGAATGCTATCGCCGTCACTGCAACAGAAGATGTGATGGAAAAACTCGCAAAATATCCTGAGGTAGCGAAAGTTCTGCCAAATGAAACACGCCAACTGTTCAAGCCTATACCATCTAAGGAGAAACCTTCAAATGAAACCGCATCCACGGTGGAGTGGGGAGTGGAAAGAGTCGGTGCACCACCAGTATGGGATATGGGAATTGATGGCTCCGGAATTGTAGTAGCGAGCATTGATACAGGGGTACAATGGGACCATCCCGCATTAAAGGAAAAATATCGGGGTTATAATTCATTGCAGCCCAATCAGCCAGACCATCAAGTGAGCTGGTTCGATGCAATCGATGGAGAAGAAGCTCCATATGATGATTTAAAACATGGTACACATACAGTAGGGACGATTGTTGGTTCGGAACCTGATGGAAGCAACCAAGTTGGTGTCGCCCCTGGAGCAAAGTGGATTGCGGTTAAAGCATTCTCTGAGGCAGGCGGTAAAGATATCGACTTGCTCGAGGCTGGGGAATGGATATTGGGCCCAAAAGATGCCGAGGGCAATCCGCATCCTGAATTGGCCCCAGATATAGTAAACAACTCATGGGGTGGCGGATCTGGTCTGAATGAATGGTATCTCCCTATGGTGCAAAATTGGAGGTCGGCTAATATATTCCCTGTATTTGCGGCAGGCAATAGCGGTGCAGGCGAGGGGACGATTTCAAATCCCGCGAATTATCCGGAATCATTCGCTGTAGCAGCAACAGATGATCAAAATTCGCTGGCATGGTTTTCATCTCGCGGGCCATCTCCATATGACGATATTAAACCTGATGTTTCTGCTCCGGGTGTGTCTATTCGTTCTGCTGTACCGACCAATGACTATGAGCTTATGAGTGGGACATCAATGGCGACGCCTCATATTGCAGGAGTTGTGGCGTTAGTAAAGCAGGCGAATTCATCTCTTACAATTGACCAAATAGAAAAAGTATTGATGGATACAGCTATTCCGTTGACAAGCTCATTATATCCGGCTTCGCCTAACTATGGGTTTGGTCACGGATTTGTTAATGCGTACAATGCTATAAAATCGGTGAATGCTGGAACAGGTGTGATTCAAGGTGAGGTCGTCCATGATGGAAAGGATGCAACAAAGCCAACTTATCAGCACACTTCACCGGAGTATGTTTACGACCAGGTGGTTTTACCATTAACAATTGAAGTGCAAGATAATATCAGCGTAGCATCAGTAGAAATTCAGTATTTAGCAGACCAAGACTGGAAGACTATAAAAGCGGAAAGGACTGCTGGTGATTTTAGAAATGGGACCTACCAAGCAGTGGTAACAGGGGAAGATATTAGGAAAAACCCATTTACGTATAAATGGAGAATCGAAGATTATGGAAAAAATGAAGTAATAACCTCCAACTATGAAATAGAAGTGAAGCCTGCAATTACAACCGGGTATTCTCATGATTTTGAATCTGTTCCAGAAGGCTGGTATTCTGAGGGGATTAATAATGATTGGGAATGGGGGGCCCCTGTCGATCGACCAGGCAAGGCTTATTCCGGACAAAAGGTATATGGAACGAATGTGGATGGGTCGCATGCATTTAATTCGTCCTCTCTTCTCCATATGCCTCCAATAGACCTTCCGGATGGCAAGAATGCATATTTGCAGTTTAAGCAATGGTATGACTTTAGTCCGGATGGAGTTGTTGAATCTACAGATTTTGGAGCAGTACTTGTCTCTTTAGATGGTGAGAATTGGGAGAGGCTTTATAGAACGGAACCAAGTAAGTATCATCATGAGATTCCGATTGAGTACACAACAGAAGACTGGATTGATGCGGAGGTAGATCTTACTGCTTACGCTGGAAAGCGGATTTATATCAGTTTTTATATGAATGCCGTCCAAACAGGCTTTGAAACGAGAGAGTATTCAGGCTGGTATGTTGATAATGTCGAGTTATCTGAAGGATCAGATAAAACTGGCGGAGAACAGAAAACGTTTGGCAAGAACCAAACCCCTGAAGTTCATTTGAAAGAAAATGTTGGCAGCAACGTGTTAGCCCCAAGTGCAACATTTGTTGAGAATACAATAATTCAATCCAATGTTTTACCAATCCATGGAAAGGTTACACTATTGGATTCCGGCTATTCTGTAGCGACAAATCCTGCTGATGGATCTTATATCATGATGCATAATACAGGTGATTTCACGATACGTGCAGAAGCATATGGGTTTCATCCAAAAGAACAGCCCGTTTCAATCCCAGAGAATGGGATCGTCCAAGCAGACTTTAATTTGAAGCCTTTAGCTTACGGAACGATCGAGGGGGTTGTTAAAGACAAAGCAACTGGAAAACCGCTTAAGGATGCTGTTCTTTCATTAGTCGAGGATGCATCCATTACGCCGGTGAAAACAGATAGCAAGGGCCGATTTAGGCTGACTGCTTTTGAGGGCAGCTATACATTACATGCGTTCAAAAACAATTATCTATATAATGAGCTTTCGGTTACTATCTCGCCAAAGAAAAAAACTAGAAAGAATATTGAACTGAAGAGGTATATTGGGTTTCCTGGAGAAATCGGTTACGATGATGGCACGGGAGAAAATTCCTGGTTTTGGAGAGGTGCTAATAATGGCTTTGGCATAAGAATGTCTCTGGAGGAAGGAATTACTAAATCGTGGGTAACAGGCGGATTATTCAAAGTTAATACGAATTTCCCTTCTGAAGGATCAACCCGATTTCAAGTTGCTGTATACGATTCATCTGGTCCAAACGGAGCCCCTGGTAAAAGAATCGCAGGACCCTTTAATGCGGATGCACGGACGGATGGAGAATGGACGCATGTCGATTTAACGGATAAAAATATTTTTGTTACAGGTGATTTCTATTTAGTCTATATACAGCCTGATGCATCATCTGCAGGTACCTCACCAAGTCTTTATAGTGACCATGATGGTCCTTTCCATGACCGAAATTGGGACCTGTTTAATGGAAAATGGACGAATAATCTGGAACCTGAATATGGGAATATGATGATTAGAGCGATCGTGAACAATGAGATTCCAGCTCCTGTAATCGAGACGCCGTTAGATAATACGTTTACCAATGAAGCAACTGTACAGGTAAAAGGAACTGCCTTCTCTTCACACACGGTGAAAATACAAAACAATGGCAAAGAAGCAGCATCTGGGACAAGCCAAAAGGATGGTACCTTCAATCTATCCCTCGAATTAAAGGATGGATGGAATAGGATAACCGCAACAGGATGGACAAAAGATGGGAGCACGGATGTTTCCTCACCGGTTAACATTATTTTAGATGAAAAAAATCCTATAATAAGGGATGTTAAAGTTAAGGGCAAGAAAGAAAAAGGTCAAAGTGTGACTATTCAGGGTACTGTAAAAGACGAATATCTGGAGGAGGTCCTCTTACAAGGAGAAGAAGTTGAAGTAGATTCAAAAGGAAATTTCCATCATCAAGTTGAATTAAAGAAAGGAATTAATACAATTATCGTACAGGCTGCTGATAAAGCTGATAACACGGCAAGTAAAATAATTACCATTAAAGCCAAATAGTCTTGTTGAAAGAAAAGTAGAGCAAGCAAAAGTAAGTGCAAAATATTTGTAATATCCTAAAGTGCTCGCTGTAAGTAAGAGTGTGTATGAAATGAAAAAGCTATATTCCACTATTATTGCGGGATATAGCTTTTTTATTGAAGTATTATTGCTTGCTTGTTTTCTTTTCAATAATGTACCTCTGTTATTATGCAGGAATTGGGGGCTGAAACAGTATTATTAAAAGGATAATGAAAATGATAGAAAAGAGCCACGCAACCCATGGTTTCCATTGATGGATTGCCAGTAATAGAAATGTCAACAAATTAAAAATAAAGGACCATAACAACGACCAGCCAAAATGATGTGTAATACTCTTGAAATTATAGAGAATTATTTCGGCACCTTGAAAAATTAGAGACCATAAAATAATCCACAATATCTTTTTTAACAGTGTATTGGGGAACCTTCCTAAATAAACAACTGAAACAAATGGGTAAACGATAAAAGCTATTGCTAAAGATATCACTGAATGTGTAGGTAATAAAAAGTTATCTACTCCAACGGGTTTAAACACCCAAACCCTGTAATTATATAGCAGGACTTCATACAATAAATTCCCAATAATCCAAAATAATAAAGTAGGATAGATTTCTCTCCACTTGTTCCAAGCACCAAAACATATCCCTATAATGATAAAAAAGAAAACAAAAAAAGTTTGCATAAATCTCTCCTTAAATAATTTATACCCCTTTTTAGTATGTCTTAGAAAAAACTGAAAATACAAAGTATCATTAAATCCACGGTATCTCTAATCCAGAATAATGACCAAGGATTTCAAAAAACGAATGTTTGATTGAATCCGGTATTCACCTTTATCGCTGACCTGTTTCCTCTTGGCTATGCTCTAGAGGCGATGATGGATGCTTCTCTTTTTGGTGCAGGCTGGAGTGATATTCTGCTGCCGATTTCACTCATGCTTCTGATTGCTGTTATCTATATGGGAATTGGAATCAATCTGGGGGAACGGTGCAGGCTTTAAGGCTGGATCAGGACTGATCCGATAGCAGGAGAAGGCAGTTTCCGGTGATGGACACTGTCTTCTTATTATTTGCGGGCACTCCTGTAAAATCCTATTGGTGGACAGTGACTATGATTTATATTCTTTCCAAAGGGCAGCTAAAAAAAGTGCCTGTTTACTAGTCTGCTATAGCTTTAGTAAAAGGGAAAAAAAATGTCTAATATAACTGTTTACCAGAAAGGTCAATGTAAGAAATTTCACGAACTCCTTATTTACTTAATCAACGTTTTACTCCCTCGACAGCATAATCATGATCAAGTTGAGGTGTGAGTCCTGCTACTGTTACAGTTATTTTTTATCCAGGAAATCTTTTAATGGCTTTTGAAGTACATTCATAATGCCTGCGATGATACTTGTTGCCAAAATACCCATTAGACTTAGTGAAATAGGACCTGCTGCATCGTCACCTGTAACTTCTGCAAGCACCATTAGGCTTACTATTCCTAACAAAATGAGCAAAATGACTGTAAAAGCACATTTTTTTATAACATTTAAAGATTTAAGTGATAACTCGGAAAAAGCATTGTTCCTTTCGATATAGGTTAATAGTTTAAATGCTTGGTACAACGCAACGGAAAACGTGATACAGAATCCATATGCACATACTAAAAAGGGGATTAGGAAATAAGCCGTATCTGGATGTACCTTTGCATCATTAATGGCGATCTCAGGTAACCAAAAGATACACAATGCAAATAACACAATTCCAATAAGAAAAATAATTACTTTTAAAAATGTGGTTGAACCTTGTTTAATACTCATTTAAAGCACCTCATTGATTTAATAATAAAATGACTTTAACACACGTTTTATTGTTTATCAATAAATTATTGTTGTTTTTATTTATATTATTATTGTTTTTTTCATAAATAGTTCTTGGCAAGGGTAAACAATTGGGTAAAGACTATTTTGAGATCATGGACGGAGTAAAAATGTTTTTCTATGATTCCGACTCAATCAGACAGGAATTTGGGCAATATGGACTGATTGAAATCTCGGAAATCGTTGAGCCTCATAAGGATAATGAAACAAAACCTCCATTTACATTTACAATGGTAAAATGTCAGAAAAAATGAGCTTGTTAAAGAAGCCCAAGGATTTCCCCTTTAAACGTAAATGCCCGTCTTAATAAAGGCAGGCATTTTTTTAGAATTTGAAACTGCCCTATTCATCCACAGAAGGGGAGAATTGTAACTTTCATCGTTTATAATTAACACTTTTTTCAACCCTAATGTTAACATCAATTTTTTCAACAGAATTAAGGTCAAATGATTTTATCTCAGAAGGCTTCCAGGTTTTCAGATGATACCGATAGGCAGTTTCACTGATATTTAATAAATCAGCATTTATTTCATCGCCTATCTCCAGGGATTTCTGGATATCACTTTTTACCTTTTTGTTTATTGCTTCTTCGATTTGATCTATGCTAATATTATCCTCATTTTGAACCAATTCTGCTCTCCCTCTAACCATTAATTTATAGGCAGGTCTATTTCCTTCCATGACTTTAACAATCCTTTCAGGCTTTATGATCAGGACGCTTACTTTTTCATCAAAAAGTGAAAGGGGTACTGTCGTAGCCTGATTGGAAGTCCATTTAATGCCTGATAAATCTTCTTTAGCGACCCATCCTTTATATTCCTGGTTTGAAATGACAAAGCCGCCCATTAAAGCTGAAATTTGCTTTTTTTCTTCTCCTTCTGAAAAATGAGATTGATTTATTTTTAGGCCCGGAACGATAAAAGACCCAATGGGCTCATAATAAGTGGAGATGAACTTATTGTACTTTTGAACAGGGATGATAAAGTTACTTTCAGTCAATGGATCCGGGTTATGGAGCACCGTATATAACGAAGGATAGTTAAAAAAGCTGTCACTATTGAAAATTTCTTTAATCGGCTGATTTGTCCCAAAAAAGTTGGAATTATACCTTAGGAAATGGTCCTGTCCTATATATTCGACAACAGCTTTTACTTGTTCCTTAATCGTATTTTCACTTAGAAGAATGGTTTCAACATGACCAAAATAGAGCGGGTAGGCTGCTTTTTGTTCAAACTTGCTAATGGCTGACTGAATGGTTTTCCCTTTTGCCTCGCCAATAAAATTAGGGACGGATTCCTGTAAAGAGGAAGCACCTTCCTGCTTAGCGATACTGGCAAAATTCATAGCTTGGAGGTAAACAGTAAATTCATCTTCGGCGAAATCAATGCCGATGCCTGTAATATAAATTTGACTTTGTATTTCTTTTTTTCCCCAGCATCCCGTCAATCCGAAAAGCAATCCAATGATCATAATCATGAACAAAATCTTTTTCATACCTTACTCCTTTTGACTTTCATTACCGAAGAGATTGTGGGTCTGATTTTTTCTTGTCAGAAGCTGAAAAGGCTGTCTGATGGCAGACTTGATTCGATGTGCTAAATTAGGTTTGATCAGGTAAGAGATATAAGGCTGACCAAAGCTCTCCAGGGAAACAACCGATGTCGCGATAAGAAACATGGAAATAAAGAAGCCATATATGCCAAAAATGGACGAGATGAACAAAACAAAATACCGGAGGATCACGATATTGCCTGAAATGTTTTGATTAATAAGCGTATAGCCGGAAATGACGGTTATGGCGATAATGACCAAACAGGAAGGAGAAGTCAATCCGGCCCGAATAGCCGCATCGCCAATAAATAATCCGCCCAGCACAGCTACAGTCTGTCCCACTGCTTTTGGAAGACGTACTCCAGCTTCTTTAAATAACTCAAATAAAACAAGCATTAAAAAGGTTTCAACAGGGGCCGACAAAGGCAGCCCTATTCTGGATACAGATACTGTTGCTATGAGAGGGTAAGGAATTTGATCCAGCTGAAAAGTAATCAATGAAATATAAAAACCAGGTAAAAATATCGTAGTTAAGAAAGCCCCCAGCCTTAAAATCTTTATTATGCTTATATAAAAAAAACTGTCATGAAGATCTTCAGGAGAAAACAGCAAATGATTAAACGTGATGGGGCCAACCAGACAGGTCGGATTTCCATCCACTAAAATGACAAACTTCCCTTGCGTTAAAGCATAAACTGCAAAATCAGGTCTGCCGGAGTTGTCCATTAAGGGAAACAGGGAGAATGTTTTATCATACAATAATTCTTCAATTTCGACCGTGCTTGCCACCATGTCAAGCTTAATGGCATCCAGCCTTTTTTTTGTTTCTTCAAGCACATCGGAGTTTATTTTATTATCCATATAGAGTAAGGTCATTTTTGTCCTGCTGACTTCGCCGATCGAATACTCAATGCTTTTTAGTGAGGATGATTTCAGCCTTTGCCGGATTAAGGCCATATTATCTGAAATGCTTTCAACGAATCCATCTCTTGGCCCTCTTATCGAGGTTTCAATATTGGATTCCTCAGGACTTCTTTTGGGAATATTGGAGACTGATAAAAAGAAGATATCATTATTCTCCGAATTAATGATCAGAAGTTCACCAGAAAAAACCTTCTGCTCTATCTCTGTTTTAGTATGATCCTGCTCCTCCAGCTGAGTTACCTCTAGTTCATTAAATAAGTCATGTTTGTTCAGCTTTCCGCTCTCTAAGATGACATTTTTTAACGCAGGGAATATCACATCGTTCATATATTTAATATCCACTAAATTGGAACAGTACAGAAAAACAAGGGATAGCGTACCTTGTTTTTCCGGATAGATTTTTTCCTTAATCACAACATCTGATGCATTTTTGAACCATTCTCTTAATTGGTCTGCTATTTTAGGCTGAATTTTTTTCATGTTTATCACCACTTAATTTGATTAGAATGAGGACAAATAGGAGCGCACAAACCTGAAAGATTAGGCTATAAGGAAAAAAATAGTGCTGCAAAAAATAATAGAATGAGGTTGAGTCCCAATTCACAGAAGCGCTTGCCAATAAAAGGAGATAAAGAATCGGGAGAAGCCACCTGCTTTTCATTTTGAACGATAATAATTTATTTGCTATAAAGAGTGTCAAGCTTATTCGGACAAATGCCCCTGATAGCCATTGAAAGATTGAAAGGAAATCCAGACGTGTAAATTGGTTTCCAATTCGCAGAAGCCTCCATTGTTCGTACGCCGGATTCCTCATTTTAGCCGCTTCCTCTACGCCAAATTCTGAGATGGCTCCTATTAATGGACCAAAAGTTAACAGGGCAAGTATGACACCAACCAATACAATCCACTTTATTTTGAGTTTGTCTTTCAGATATGGGGTCAAAAATAAAATAGCAGTGATGTCAAACAGTCCTGAACATGAATAGAATATTCCTTTAAATAAACCTTCAACGCCATTTTCATAGAGGGGAAACAGCAATTCGTAATTCTTGTTTGGAATATTCCCGGCTGCTACAAAAAAGCCAAAGAATGAAACAATCGGAATGACAATCAAAGCTATGGCGCTAATCGTCCTGATTCCTTTGACAGATGCATAAAAACAAACAAGGGAGAAAAGAAAGACAATAATTAAATTCGGGACTTCAAAAGCGTAATTACCTTTCGCCCAAAAAAACGTGAATTTGAGGGTGATAAAAGCTGAAAAAAGAAAATATAGTCCAAACAATAAAGCAATAATGGAATAAATCCAGGAAGGCAGCCCTTTTCTTTTCAGTAAAGTAATGAGGTCATTTTGACGGTCCATTTTTTTATAGATGTAGAATATAATCAGGCACCAAAGAATCATAGGCCCTATACTAAAAAGAACACTTAACCAGGAATCCCGTTTCGCTGTTGAAAGCAGGATTGGAAGAATGAGCACATGCACCAGAAATCCTGTAGAAATGATTTGCAGAATATATATGTGCAAAGATTGAATTACCTTTTGATTCATTCGATCACCTTTGACTTCTTTAATGTCTGTTCCGATAGTTTGAACCTTGCATATATAATTTATGTACAACTCGTCTTTTCTCAAAAGAAGACAGAGAAGATCTAGGATAGAAAAAGAATCAATTTCAAGTACCACAGAAACAGGTATTTCTGTAACAATAAAGGGTTCCCAAAAAACTAAGCCAGTGTGCTCTATTTGGAGCTGCAGATTTAGGTGTTAGCTTTGTCAGGTTCATCAAATTGGTCAAAACGGTTTATCTGCTGATGGGATATCATGGATTTAGGCTGATAGCGGCTATTGTGAATGCGTGGTTTTGCAATAAGAGGAAAGCAGCGGATATAAAAGCAACGCATCTTAATGAGCAAAAAAGGCAAGGAAGGTAAATGAACGGACTTAAGAAGCTCGATTCGCGGTGCGGAACTGTGTATCGAGCTTCTTATTCTTGACTGGTCCTTAAAAAATAATAATTTCTCTTCTATAACTATACACCTGTCCCTCCTTTTGAATAATCTATTATGAAGGAGGTGAGCGATAATGTTAGGGGATTCGAAAGAGAATCAGTCAAGCTGTTCTTCTCGAAGAAAGGTTAAATCATTATTTCCACAAATAGAAATTGTACCTAGAGGTAATCTGGGGGACACTCCAGACGACAACTGCGAGGCTATGTTTGTGTTAAAGTCTGCTATGGAGAATAACCAGCTAATTTTGACCATGAGCGTGTTTTGCGCTCAGGCATACATAATTGTACTGACTTTCCTAAAAATACGTTTATTCAAAAATAAACATTTCATCACACTAATATAGAAATTAAGAGAAAAAACCACTCGAATTGGTCTTTTAATCTCTCATTGCACCTGCTTCTCTGGAAGTCATTGCACCTTGCCCCTGGCTTACATCTTTTTGGATTTCTTGTTTTACTTTTTGTGGATCAGTCCCGGCAGGTTTCGTCATAATGTCTTTAGCTTGTAGCTCCTGTTGCATACAGATCCCTCCTCATTTTTTTTACACAAACTTATAATTTACAATAAAACACTCATTTATCAGAGGATATGAGAAAAAAGTGAGGGGAGTATTAAAACCAAGAAGAACACTTTCTGTTTATGTATGAAAATCATGTTTTAATGACTGTTGCAATAAGGGAACAATCTAATAAAGCGATGCTATCATCAGCATTTATAAAATTACCATCTATAGAATGAGAATACGTATACTTTCAGGAGATGATTACGTTCCTTAACTTCTGGTGCAGGGATTTATGCCATTCCTATTTCGTCATAGTAAATATTCTTCCATTATTCAACTCGCACCAATCTAATCCCTCATATGTTTCCTTTTTTCCATACTTATTAAAAAAGGCTTCCTTGTTATCGAATACTTCCATTAAGCCATTTTCCAGTAACGTGGTCATTCGAAAAGTATTTAAATTAAAAACGCTGGAGACAGCTATTAATTCACCTATATGGACATTGTTAGCAACATTTTTCATAATTTCATCTCCTTTTTTAGAAAAATCTGCTCAGATTTACTGTTACTAATAGAAATAATCCTTTGTATTTAACAACCTATATATTAATCTTAGCTGAACACATGAATGTATGCGCCGACCCTTACTAAATCAATTTAAAATATCTGAGGGATGGAGTGAAGGCAAAAACTCTCGCAGAAAAAGAAGTGACAATCTCCCTTAACCCTGTTAAAGTCAATAATTCCACTGTGGTAACACCTGACATTGCAGCTTCCAATGGTGTAATCCATGTCATTGACCGGGTATTATTGCCGAAATAGTATTGAGAAGAGACTGAAATTCCCTTGGGTTTCAGTCTTTCTTTATGTCTTTTTTATTGTTGGCTGCGTTAAAAAGTTTTTGTGTTTTTCAGGCGGAAATTATAGGCACCTCTGATTTGGAGGTTCCCGATCTTAAAACGTTAAAGCACCCGTTAATAAAGTGAAACTTCAATCAGTGGGGTTTTCCTTATCCCCCACTGAAT
>NZ_NPDG01000101.1:0-30574 GCF_002272225.1 Bacillus sp. 7894-2 | reverse complement strand
AAACTTACCAGTGTACCTGAAGTTTATTGCCATTTGGGTCATAAAAGTGGAAAAAGGCATGACCATTATCTTCTTTTATATCCTCGACCTTAACTTGATGATCAATTAAGTACTGATGAAATTCAGATAAATTTGGACTTGTAAAGCCAATGCTAAATTCTTGTTCATTTTCAATTGTAAAATGTGCAAATGTTTCATCTTCGGTAGGAACTAAGATAAGTAAGAAAGGTCCTTCGTTTACTTTTAAAATTGCAAGTTCGTCAGTATTGTTCAGTAACTGGAGCCCTAATACATCTTTATACCATTGTGCAGACAACTCTAAATCTTTTACAGGAATCCTAATATAATGTACTTGTTCAATAAATGATTTGCTCACAGCTTTCTCTCCTTTATTTAATCCGGTTTATCAAATAATTTCCCTTTCTACAAACCTTTTTCCTTCCATTTATTGAATAAACCAGCCCTAACGGAACAAAAACCTCCTATATAAGTAATTAGCTATTCATGAAAGATCCTGCTTGAAAAAACCTGTCACAAAATGTTCGAAATTGAAGAAAAATTTCATTTTTTCACCTCCGTTTTTTAATAAAAAGGCTGGATAACGCCTTTAAAGAAGGTTTTTGTGACATAGATCATAAATAAAAGTCTCACGCTAAGTTCGATAATTAAGCCGCATATTATATCTTGTCTTTCCGCTACCGTCAATAGTATGAAAGCAGGCTGACTTAGCAAAATCAGGCCTAAGAAAGAACGGTGCGAGTGTGATGGTGAAAAAAGATTTTACAATAATCAGACAACATGTCTATAATGAATCTCGGGGTGAGAAATATGACAGATATTGGCGTATTAACCAGAATTATGGGATCAGCATACAATCAATTTGGTAAAAAAGTACTGGTCACTCAGCTTCGCTATGCGACTTTGGAAGCGATATTTGAAGTGGATGAAGAAGTTCAGAGAAAGCTGGATCCAAAAAGACGGGTGGAAATCCGGGAGTTTATCATTCAATCGCTTGAAGGAGGCAGGGACTTTTACTTTTCCCCATTTGTGTTTTCGGCCAGAGGCGCGATTCGCCAAACAGAGGATGGATGGGAACTGACTCCAGGAAGCAAGATTTATATTATTGATGGACAGCACAGAAGCGCGAGTTTCTCATCTGCGATAAGCCATCTTAAATCCAGAAAAGAATCAGCGGAAGAAACAGGCAGGCTGGATGAAGCCATCATGCTGCAGACCTATATTGAGAGATTGAAAGAATATCCCGTTGCCATGCAGGTATTTCTGGATTTGACAACAACACAGGAGAGGCAGCTTTTTACTGATATAAATACGGAAAGAAGAGATGCTCATGTCGGGCAGGTTATGCTCTATGATCAGCGTGACCAATATACTGAGCTGACAAGGACCGTTGCATCAAAGCTTCAGCCTATGTTTGAAATTGAACAAAGCCTTTCCAGAATATCCATTCACAACTCCGCACTTACATCATTAGCCACCATGAAGAGATGCATCATTGCCCTATTTGAAGGCATTCTAACAGTAAAAAAAGGTACCCCGTATTATAGATGCAATCCGAAGGAAGCTGAAGAGATTGCAATCGAATTTTTTCAGATATGGCCGCAGATTTTCCCGAAGAAAAGTGCCAATAGAATTAAATTTGCAAGCGGTTACTCAGGGGTGCAAATAGCTCTTGCCTATTGTGCCAATCAGCTGACCAGGACTCATAACTTATCCTACAAAGAAGCTATACACGAACTCAAACACTTAAAAGCTGAGTGCAGCTGGAAACACGATGATCCGATATTCCGTCACCTGTTTGATCCGGCGGCTTCGAAAATTAAAGGCCATTCAGCCACGAGAAAAATCCAGCAAACCTCATTGGAATTCAAAAAGAAAATCGAACAGGGAGGGCTGAAGCCATGATTGTTCATGACATTTTTACGAAGCGTCAGACTTTTATAGCGCTGTCTGTTTCTGAACTTTTCAGGATGCATAAAGAAGAAAGGCTTATTCTGAGGGACACGAATCAGCTTCAGGTGAGACGGATTAAAAAGTATATCTTCTCGAATGCTGGAGGGGGAGAAATATATATGCCGCCGCTGGTTGCCGCAGCTGAAGAGGGGACGTTAGGAGGGCAAGCGCCAGGCAGATTAAGAATTGTAGATGGATCACACCGGATGAAAGCCCTGCTTCAGCTCGAGGATCAAATTTTTATGAGTATGAAAAGTGAGAAGGACGAAGAAATCCGGAATGCTTATCATCTTCAATATCTGCTGGAGAAGACAGAGATCTCCATTCAAGTCCTTGAAGGACTCTCCATGGATGAGGAAAACCAGCTTTTTATTGATTTAAACACAAAAGGGAAACAGGTGGCATTGTCCAAGCGAATCGCCTATGATTCGAGAGACCGTTTAAACGGGATGACGAACCGGATTCTCCAATCCAATTCCAAGCTGATAGAAGCAGGTGTGGAAACCGAAAAAAGGGCCATTATTCGGCCTGCTAATAAAAAATTCCTCTCACTCTCCCAGCTGCGTTTGCTTGTGGCCATTTTTCTGGCAGGCAAGCTGTTAAACAGATCGGATGAATGGAAGGAAAATGCCGTGGGAGACGATGAAGTTTATATGGATATCGTAAATTCCTGGTTCGATAAACTCTTCTCCTTTGAATCTCCTAAAAGAATCGGAAACTATCACGAAACCATGCTGGCGAGCTTTCCGCTTATTCAGGCCATATTGTTATACGCAATGAAAGATTGGGAAGATCAATCACTGGCAGCCAAAAAACAAAGTCTGATTGAACGAATGGATAGCTTAATGGAAGTGAACTGGAGCAGTGCGAATCCGGAGTGGAGAAGGTTTGATGGAATGGCAAGAGGAGAATTCTTTTACCTTGATAAAAGCAAGAAAAATATAGAGGAAATCGCCAATTGGCTGGAGGCGCAAAGGAGGTGAGCATAGTGTAAAAGCATAAAAAACCCTCAGGCCGGTCCGGGAAGACGATAGCCTGAGAGTCTGGTTGAGATGGAGTATACCAGCTCATAAGTTAGTATACTCCTTAATTTACATTTTTTAAATAGTGAAGTTTAAGGGAGGATATTAAGTACAATGAATGCATTACTGATACGGGAGTATATAATCATTTCGGAAACGAAATCAATCAGGTCCCATTATAACGAAGAAGGCGAATGCTGCAGTTTGGTTTTAGAAGGGAACTATACGTTTATGGTAAAGAAGAGGCCGATTGAGATCATAGATGAAAGCATAAACTATTATGGCTTTGATCTGAATGGTGCATCGAGCGGTTCGAGAACCATACTTGGACCCTGCAGGGCTGCACCAGTACGAATTCCAGGTGGAATGGACATGTACTGGTTTCCTCATACTTCGCCCGGGCATGATGAATGTGTGTGGTTTGCGTTTCATCATGTGGAAGCGATCAAGGCTGAGGGCCATGATACCTCAAACGTTTATGTGAGTGGAGGTCATTGTTTTAAACTGAATGCGGCTGAAAAAGAGGTTTCTATGAAATATGACCGGGCAGAGAAGCTGGAATCAAGAATATCCAAGCGCAAGGTAAATACCTTCAGCTTTATTATGGAAAGAACCACCGATACTTACTCGGTTAAAAAAGGGAGACGGAATTATATTATTGAAAGGAAGAAAGAGTAGCAGCAGATAGCGTCTTTGCCGGCTACAGAGTGCCTGTCCCGCATAATTGGGGATAGGCACTTTCTAAAAAGGTATTGCTAAGGCAGCCGTATATTTTTACTGTTATCCGGACTAGCTCAGATCCTGATTCGACATAGTTCCTGATATAATGATAAGAGAAGGAGGTGAGAAAGGTGGAAAAAGTGCTGAATTTAATCCTTAACAAGCTTGAATCATTAGATCATAAAGTGGATTCCATGGATAAAAGGCTGGACACATTGGATCAAAATGTCAGCTCGATGGATAAAAGGCTGGACGCATTGGATCAGAAAGTCAACTCTATGGATAAGAGGCTGACAGCGGACTTAAAACGGCATGAGGACCTTATCCAGCAATTGATTCATAGTGTCGCCAGCACAAATGTTAAAATGAATGAAATGAATGAAAAATTGTCTGTAATTGATGCGAAAGCGGATCAGGCTATTGAACAGATTGCCGATCTTAGAGAATCAGCCGCATCTAAGCATGATCTTGCTTATTATGATCAAAAGATTTCAGAGCACTCCCGGCAGATCTATAAGCTGAACAATCAGTAATCCTCCAGAGAACACTTCGTACAATCTTCATTTACAATAGATGTTCCTAATCAGGCACCTGACCCCTTACATTGGACTTAGAGGACAGGTGTTTTCATTTATCTGATCTACACCTATCTGAAAATTTAACTGGGCTGCGTCGTACAATGAATGCAGAAAGATGATGACATAACTCAAAGGGAGAAAATCACACATGAAAAACCTGACCATATTCACCGCCTCAGCCGCAAAGCCAAATATCATCGTGAATCCGGCGAATGCTGCAGACCGAATGGAACTTCCGGCAGGCTGGAGCATCTCCGCTGAGAACCCTGAAGATATCATCCATGGATTCTCACAATTAAAAATCAAGAAAGAATACAAGCTAAGAGGGTATCAGTATTTCAGCGGAAGAAACGGCAATGGAGTGGTTTGGGCGATTCCATCAAAAGTGGAGCTTCCTGATCCTGATTTATGTGACCAATTGGATGACTACTTCCTCAGTCCGCCTAAGCCACAGTTCGCATTGGATGACTTTATGGGCGCGATTGATGGGGACAGGTCACCTTTATCCTATCTGCAGGCGGCGATTGCTTTGCATGAGCTTTATGAATTTGGGGCGATATGGCATGGCTGTTCGTGGGGACAGGACCGGATATTGCCTTATACGGATGATTACAGAGAAGAGATGCGTTCAGATATAGACGAGCGGGATCCGGGAATAGAAGACTACTTGAATTTTGTTCACCCGTGGGATGAACTGAAGGAAATTCCGGATATCCTCAATCCACATTTTTTCTATAAAAATGGAAAACCGGTAATTATTTTTTATACGGTTAACGATATTGGCTATTACAAATTAAACCGGTACATCCATACCTTTAACAAGGAATCCTATATCCAGAAGGTAAAACGTGAAGAAATTGGTTCAGGCCAGGGGGGAATTATTTTCTGAAACAAAGCTGTCACGATTATAAGTCCCATTGCCAAGTAAATAATGTTAGAATTAACAAAGAGGACTAAGCGGAAGGCAAGGTTCTCTTTTCTTTTTGCAGAGAGTTTACCAGCATTGGGATTTTTCAGAAATCATTGAGCATCAACTCCTGTTATAATAGTTGTATAATTAATATTGGCATATAGAGAAAGAGAGAATAATTAAAAGGGGAAGAATTGATCATGAAAGAGGAAGAAACCCTAAAGACGCAGGGACGGCCTTTATCAAAGATCCTCGCACTGACAGTCAAAACAGGGATTATTAAATCCAATCTGATCCCGATGTTTGCAGGATTAACACTGGCCTTATATACGTATGACTTCGGGCTTCTGGAGAAGCTGCCCGAGATTCTGCTGGCTTTTATTGGCTCAAGCCTGGTAATGGGGGCAGCAGGGGCGTTTAATAATTTATATGACCGTGATATTGATTCGATCATGAAGCGGACACAAAGCAGACCAACTGTCACAGGGGAAATCACGACTAAGCAGGTATTGTGGCTTGCAAGCCTTATGTCTGTGTTTGGAATCCTCGCTCTTGCCTTCACGACTCCGTTAGCGGGTCTGCTTGGATTTTTGGGGCTGTTTTTTTATGTGGTTCCTTACACAATGTGGAGCAAACGAAGAACCATTTATAACACGGAGATTGGAAGCATTTCAGGTGCGATGCCGCCGCTAATCGGTTGGGCTGCCATCCATCCGGATATCACGCATCCTGCGATCCTTGGGCTGTTTATCATCACCATCATCTGGCAAATGCCGCACTTTTATGCGATTGCGATCCGGAAGCATGATGAATATAAAGCGGCGAATGTGCCGATGCTGCCTGTTGTTAAAGGCGTCAGAAGGACATATATCCAGACGAATGTTTACTTAGTTATTCTGATTGGGATCAGCTTTCTGCTGGGTTCCTTAAGCACCGGCCTTATGCTCGTAGCCTTGCTCCTCGGGATTGCCTGGCTGGCACTCAGTATCTACGGCTATAAACGGATGGATCCCGAAAAGTGGGCAAAATCCCTGTTTATCTTTTCACTTGTCCATATGACAGTTCTTTTTTCGACGGTGATTATTTACTCGATTATGGGTATTATTTTTAATTTGTAAAAAAACAGACGACACACTGGACAATCAATCAGTGTGCGTCTGTTTTTGTTTAAGAGGTAATTCTTGATTTGCGGATTCCATCATAAATACTGATTCCTGCATAGATGATGAAAATGATGCTGATGCTGCTGAGCAGCCAGCTCTTCAATTGGGCAGCGGATATTGAAAATAAATCAGTCATGAATGCTATAAATTCCGCCTGGAGCAAATTCGGATTCAGCAGGATGATGATGAATACGATGGTGGCAAGCAGTTCAAGGACGGTGTTGAAAATCGCCATTCTTTTTGTCCATTGCCCAATGATCAGTTTGTAAAGAGCGAGTCCCGCTTCGAGCGCAATAATGACCACTACGATCGGCCAGTAACCGAGGAGCACATCCTGGTTGACAGCGGAAATTTTAAACTCCAGTCCTTCACTTCCGCCTCTATAGACACCCATCAGCCGGTCGGCATAAAAGTAAAGGGTTGCCCAAATGGCTGTCCACATTAAGCTTCCGAAAACCTCAAACTTGGAAATGGCTTTTTTCTTCGGAATATACGTAATGCTTTTCAAATCCTCCGGTGTCCACGGTTTTAAGCTTGGTGACAGAGGATGCTGCTCTTTTCCTTTATCCATCCTTTCAATTACCGCGAATACTATGGTCAGCCAGAAAAATACCTGGACAGCCACTTCAATGAGTCTCCAAATTCCGTAGCCCATTAATTCGAGTATGGCATTGATGATCGTTTCATCCCGGTTAAAATTAAAAATAAACTCGGCAGCAAGCGAAATCAATGAAATCGCTGCGGCAATCGGCAGGATCATTTTTAAAAGGGATACATATACATCAAAATAGCGCGGCCCGATCAGATGCATCGGCTGATCCCGGTATCCTGCCGCCAGGGCTGCGGGACTGCCCAATTTGCTGAGGACATCCTTAACATCTTCCTCATTGTAATCATCCGGAAGCATATCCCCGATCGTTGACTGCAGCTCGAGTGCGATATCCGCACGGCTCTTTTCAGGCAGCCTCCGGGTCACTTCCTGTATATAAACTTCAATTAAATCCATCTTCCTCATCCCCCTTTAACAGCCCGTATAGCTGTTTAGAATTCTTAATCCATTCTTCTCTAAGCTGCAGAAATGTTTCCAGACCCATTTCGCTTAAAACATAATACTTACGCGGCCGGCTCTCCGTATGATCCCAGCTGCTCGTGACAAGCTCCTGTTTTTCCAGACGCCGCAGCAATGGATATAATGTGCTCTGATCAATATTGATGCCGGAGTCTTCCAATAACTGAACCAGTGAATACCCGTATTGCGGTGTCCGAAGCTGGCTCAGCACTGCCAGCGTCAATGTTCCTCTCCGCAGTTCAGTTGTTAACGAATTCAGCAGCGTGCTCATTCAATCACCTCGCTTGATATACTATATGTCATACACTATATGGTTTATACTATGTATCATACAGTATGGATGTGATAAAAACAATAAATCTTTATCCTTCATGATGTCCGTTTTTTGGGGTATTTGTGAAGAATCAATACGACCAGAGTCTTAAAAAATAATAAGCCTCAAGCTGATTAACCTAATTATGACTTTTCTGTATGATAAACTTAAACATTAAGAAGCTGCAAATAAACACAATTTATTGGAGTGAAAAGATTGAAGAAATTAAGCTTTATACTTCTGTTAATATTTCTATTAACACCTGCGTTTTATTTTCCGTTTGCAGTAAGTGTCCAAGCTGCTGAACCTTTTAAGACGGAAGATGTTGATGAATTTGTCACTGATTATATAGAACGGAACGGGCTGCCTGGTGCATCCATTGCTGTTGTAAAAGACGGTAAATTAGTATACCAGAAGGGATATGGCAACGATTCCGAGGGAAAGCCAATAACAGAAGATTCGTTAATGAGAATCGGGTCCGTATCCAAATCATTTACTGCATTGGCTGTTTTGCAGCTTGCTGATGAAGGGAAAATCCAACTGGATGACCCAATAATTAACTATCTGCCAGAGGTACAGCTTGATGATTCCAGATGGGAAGAAGTAACAATCCGTCAGCTATTGAGTCACACATCCGGAATTCCAAATCCGACTATTGTTTCACCAGCGAGTAACCTAAAAGCAGGTGTGGAACGTATGAATGACTGGAAGCTGCAATCAAACCCAGGAGAAAAATATTATTATAGCAATGGGAACTACTGGGTTTTAGCTCTTTTAGTTGAGAATGTAAGCCGAAAAGAATTCTCACAATATCTTAAAGAAGAGGTATTTTCTCCATTGGGTATGAATGACTCACTCACTACTGTTAACTCGGGAGATATTGTACCTGGATTACCTAAAGGTTATGTGACAGCTTATGGAACTGCAATGCCTTGGACAGAGCTAGAAGCAATGAATATGGGTGCAGGAAGCATCATTTCATCAGCATCGGATATGGGAAAATGGCTTTCTCTGCTGACAAACGAGGGAAAGACTGTGACAGGGGAGGATTTATTATCAAAAAAATTATTACAGGAAGCTTATTCACCACAACATGAAAGCAAAAAATATGGACTTGGCTGGGAGTTAAGCTCACCCAATGTGAAGCCGGCACGCATTTCGCATAGCGGAGTGGTATCAACGTATCAGGCACAGCAAGACATTATACCAAGCAGCGGTTATGCCGTTGCCGTGTTGCTGAATAGCTTTACACCAACATTTGAACACGCTTATGAGATTAGTTCAGGTATTATCCAGTTGACCGAGGGGAACGAACCGGTATTAAAAGCTCCGATATCTAAAAGAATTGATTTATCACTTGGCGTCATCACATTCATCTATATGATTTTAGGAATTAGAGGAATAATGCGCAGTAAAAAATGGTCCGAAAAACGCAAACAGCAGCCTGCCTGGAAATTCATCCTTCGATTAATTCCGCAATTGGCTCCAGCCTTATTAATTGGGTGGTTGTTTTTTATTGTTCCAACATTACAAAACAACAGTTCAACCACTCTTGATGCCTTCGGTCTTTACCCAGCCGCCATGTTCTTATTGGCGATTGTTTTCATCTTCGGATTGGTTCTGACCATTTTGAGAATCTATTTTCGTATAGCATTAAATAAAGGATAAGGATTATAAAAATATCACTTAAAACGCTCAGAAAATGCTCTGAGCGTTTTTGAATCCCAGTATTTTAATGCTGTTCATCCAGCCAATTTCCTTCTCCTTTAGGGGTTATCCATCAGCCTTTTGGATGAGAAAAGTCCACACTTATGAAGGATTCCTGTATTCCATCCATAATATAAAGTAGTAGATAACCAGTTTAGTATGCCTCTATCCTTATCTGGAGAGGCCATTCAAATTCATTTTGGGAGTGATACCATTGTCAGAATTGATTTATGCAGGTTCTTTAAGGACGCTTGAAGATGAAGGTGCAAAGGTTATTAAAGGCGGAAGTCATGCCATTGCTGTATTTGTTTACGAAAAACAAGTCTATGCGGTGGATAACCGCTGCCCGCATATGGGCTTTCCCCTCCATACAGGAAGCCTATGTGATGGGATTTTGACTTGTCACTGGCACCATGCCCGCTTTGATATAAAAAGCGGCGGAACACTGGATCCATGGGCAGATGATGTTCCTACTTATCCTGTCGAGATAAAGGAAGATGAGGTTTGGGTTCACCCGGTTCCTTTTAATAAGGTGACAATCGGGAAATTGAGGCAGCGATTACGTGAAGGCCTTGAGCAAAATATTAGTCTTGTCATCGCCAAATCGGTTGTTGGATTGATGGAAGCGGGTTTTCCAGCGACAGAGATTGCAAAAATTGGCGTCGACTTCGGAACAACACATCGAAGAAGCGGATGGGGTTCGGGATTAACGATTTTAACAGCCATGACCAATGTATTGACTAAATTAGATAAAACTGGACAGATTTTAGCGCTGTTCCAAGGACTGGTTCATGTTGCAAGGGAAAGTTCCGGAATGGGAACACGCTTTTTACTTGGATCCCTTCCTGTATCAAATGAAGAGGATACCCAATCCTTCGAGCAATTATCAGAATGGTATCGTCACTGTGTGGAGGTGCGGGATTCACAGGGAGCTGAGCGGGTGCTATTGACCGCGATACAATCGGGATTCCCGGACGAGCAGCTTGCTGACATGATGATGACTGCGGTCACGGATCATTTTTATGTGAATACAGGTCATACTCTTGATTTTCATAATAAAGCCTTCGAGATTTTAAATCAGGTTGGTAGTGAGCACCGGCCCTATGTATTATCATCCTTGCTGCCTGGTATCAGCGATGTATCCCGCAGTGAAGAATCCCATAGCTGGCAATCACCTGTGAACCTGGTCAAACCCTTAAAGGAGGCGTTTCAGGAATTACCTGATATCCTTGCTGATGTCTCACCACGCGGAGATGCTGATATAGATGAAGCGGCTTTGGTTGAACAAATTTTATCAGATGCCCCTATTAATACGGTAAATATGATGATGGATGCACTAAAAAAAGGCGTCACTCCTTCCCGGCTGGCCCAGCTCGTCACTTTAGCGGCTGCTGATCGGATTTCCCGCTTCCATGTACAAAATGATTTCAGGGATTGGATAACCGTACTTCATACTTTTACTCACGCACATGCGGTACATGAATCGTTACGCCGGTCGACGACACCTGAATTGACCCGGGCTGTTTTTCATGGAGCAATGAGCGTGTATCTTGATCGTTTTCTCAATACACCGTCCGCCAGAAGGCCGGAACCAAAGGCTGTGGCAACTAAACCGCAGAATCCTTCAGAATTATTAGAGATGATGAACCAGCAGCAGCAGGTTGCAGAATCAGCAAGGTGGGTAGTGAATTACCTGGCACGAGGCGGTGATAAAAGTGAACTCTTCAATACGCTCGGGCACGCTTTGCTAAGAGAGGATGCAGAGTTTCATTCTTTTCAAATGTATGAAGCAGCAATGATCGAACATGATCATTGGGAAAAAGAGGATTCGGGGCTTTCGGGATATGCACAGGAAACATTGATCTTAGCCGTCACACGTTATCTGGCAGGCCATGCCCCAACTGCCAGAGAAATGCCGCATACAGCACAAATTGCCATGCGCCTCCACCGGGGAGAAAAATTATTTGAAGATGTTTGATCAATCGAGGACTATTCTGCTTCAGAGTGAGAAGGGCAAATGTTCGTGCCTCTGAAATAAGCATTTGCTCTACTCGTTTAAGAGAGATAAGCCCCAATAAACAATTGACGAACGCAAATACCGCCAGTTGCAAGGCGGCGAAGTCATAGAATCAAAACCTCATATTCCACAGGAACTTTAAACACAATCATGAGCAAAAGAGGGCTTCCATAAAAAATTTGGAGGTTCTTTTTTGCTTTTCATGGATAATTTCGTTTGGTTGGAGATCTACTATAGCCTCTTGCTTTACATTATGAGCAACTAAATTAAATGAAGTGTATTCTTAACAAAATGGAAAATATCCTTGACCTAATGTTAAGTATTCCTTACAATAGAGAGGCAGTAAATGGTAATAGGGGATGTTAAATATGCTGAGAAATAAAGTGAAGGAATTAAGAGCGAGGCATAATTTTACTCAATCTGATTTAGCTAAATTGGTTGGAGCCACCCGTCAAACCATTGGCATGATTGAAAAAGGGGACTATGCACCCTCTGTGCTGTTAGCATTGAAAATCGCTAAAGCACTACGTGTCGATTTAGAGGAAGTGTTTTGGATTGAAGGGGAGGAGGAGTGATCATGGAACGGTTTTTGCGTTCACCTTTTACAATGAGCGTGTTTCTGATTGGGCTTGCGGTCATTTATTCAATGAGCATCGTTTTAGAGCAGCGGAATTACATGACAACAATGATTTTTATTGCTTATATTATTTTTGTCATCATCTATTTCGGAACAATGGTTTATTTTAACCGTAAGTACCCAGACCGGAAGATTCGTATTCTTACATTCATCCCTTATGAGCTAAAAGAAGAAGATGAAGGACATCAGTATATTACGTATCGGGCTTGCCGCAAGGTGTATATTTATTACTATTTTGCAATTCCGGCAGCGATTGTTGCGGTGACACTGTTTAGAGAAGTCGAACTGCTTCCTGTCATCACTTTGACTGTACTTGGCATTGGGCAGTATTTTATTTTTTGGTCGGAAGTTAAAAAACTTTATGAATAAAGGGGAGGATGAAGGATATGTTGTTATCGTATATTTTAGTATTTCTTCTGGCAGCGATTCCGTTATTTGAACTTGTTGCTGTGATTCCATTGGCTATCATCGGAGGTCTATCTCCAGTACTGACAGCGATACTTGCTTTTTTGGGGAATGCTCTGACAGTGGTTCTTTTAATTTTATTTGTGGATCAAGTGAAGATATGGATGAGAAAGCGAAAACAAAAGAAACGTATGCAAGATATTATGCATGTGGAAGAAGTTGCGGCAGCACAAGCTGATGCTGAAGGCATGGAAGAGTCAAAAAAAGGAAAACGGGCACGGGCACTATTTGATAAGTATGGCTTACCTGGCTTAGCGATCATTGGCCCATTTTTCGTGGGTTCTCATATATCCGCGTTTATGGGAATGAGCTTTGGTTCGACAAGAAAGAGGGTAACCGGCTGGATGTTGACCAGTTTATTCCTTTGGACAGTCATTATCTCTGTAGCTTCAAGTTATGGAATCACCTATCTTATGCCTCATGTCGAAGAAAAGGGTTTTTTAGTCCGCCTATTCAGCAACTAATACTTCATGTGAGACTTTTATAATCCTTCATACCAATTCAGTAATCGGGGTATTTTTCTTAGTGTTAAGAAAGCGTCTTTTTCCTTAGCTTTTGATTTCGTGGTTCGGCGAATTTTCTGTTTATTTCGGGCGAATTCAGTCATTTTGCATGGTAGAGTGATGGATATTTGTTGAAAGTACGAAGTTTGCATTAGGAGAAATGAGTTTTGAGGAGTTTTCCATCCAGTGCTGTCTCCAATATTAATAAAATACTACAAGCGGGCGCATTTCAAAATAAGGAATGCGTCTGTTTTTATTTTTATGTAAAAGGCTATAGCCAGCCAAAGGCCATAGCCTCTATTGGGATATATTATTTTATATTTTTGTCAGCAAATACAGCCATAGCGTCACACATGAATTGAGCTAAGCCTTCACCAAATTGGTCAATATTCTTAGTGAAGCGCTCGTCATCAACATACATTTGACCTAAACCCTTGAATGCATCAAGAGAGTAGTTCCCCAATTTATTTAAGAAATGGTACCACTCCTTCATCCCTTCTTGAGCCTCTTGGGAATCAGGTGAGAGATGGCGAATCGCGGCAAGGCTGCGATAAATATCGTTGAATTTTTCCTGGTCAAAAGCCGTCATGTTTTTCGCTTTTTCATTCGCTTCATCGACAGCCTTGTCACCCCACCTTTCTCTTGCTTCTTGTTCATATGGGTTATGGCTAAAGTCAAAGCCTTCAAATTTTTCCTGTTTAGACATTAGTATTTCTCCTTTCGAATGCTGGATGGTTTTTTCAATAGTCCCGATCATTTTTTCGAGTCGTCTCTTTTTTTCCAGAAGCATATTATGCTGCATGATCAGCGCTTCCTCCCGGTCAAATGATGGGCTATCTATGATTTCCTTGATTTTCTTCAAAGGGAAGCCAAGCTCTTTAAAAAATAAGATTTGCTGGAGGGTTTCGAGATTCTCGTCAGAATATACCCGATAACCTGCTTCAGTGATTTCTTCTGGAGTTAATAATCCAATTTCATCATAATGATGCAGTGTGCGCACACTAATTCCCACCAAATCAGCAACTTCCTTCACTTTCATCGTGTATCGCTCCCTTCACTAGTTACTATAAAGTATCCCGTAACGTGAGAGTCAATATGAATTTTAAAGATTTTTGCTGCGTATACAGCATTTTTTTGAATTAACGGTGCAGACAAGTTTAATAATAATTACTTACATTCTAATATCATTCTTTTAACCAGCTATTAACGATATCTTCAAAACCATGATCTTGCCAAGGAACAATTGCTTTATGTTCTCCAACTTGTGAAATTTTTTCTTGAAATAGCAAATCGCGCAAAAAGTATGCTAACCGTGAATAACCAAATTTTTTTCCACCATTTATCGAAAACCACTCTTGGCCGGGCAGCAGAAAAGAAAATAACTTATATGTCAGGAGGCTTCAAACTGAATTATGGTTAAAAAGGCTCTTTTCGTATAAATAGTTGTTTTTCGCTTATTAACGCAGGCCGGGCGTTAAGCCTCATCGGCGCTTCGCGTCTGCGGAGGCTCACCTGTCCGGCTATGATTACAGATCCATCCACATTAAGATAAGCCTTTTCATTTCTTTTTTACCTTCTTTTTTACCCTCTTGGCAATCATGATGGCGGTAAAAAACAAGGGGATATAAATGAATGTAAAAACAAAGCCAGCTTTCCCAAAATAGTCATTTAGCTGACTAATCCTTTCACGCGAATTAACAAAGTTAATCAGAATTAATAAAGCACTGACAATAAAAAACACGCCTACTTTTTGCTTAATATTAAAAATCCTTTTGATAAGTCTGGAACAAATCCAAATGGCAATACACACATTCGGAAGCATTATTAAGTTCCAGTTTGCAATTCCAATATATTCAAAACGCTCCACAAATGGCATTTCGACGATTTTCCACATGGTCAAAGTGGGCCAAACCTGTTTAGCAAGCTGATCTTCCGAATAATAGGCAAAGGTAATGACTGCTAATATCGTATAGATCAAGGTTGTGGTGAAAACAGCAAGGTGGGCCCACTTTTTGGATTTCTTAGGTTCTTTTATAAAAGGATAAGTGAACAGAATAATCTCAAATCCGATGAAGGTAAGTGACATATTGTAGGAACCGATGAGCAGTTCCTTCACTGAATGATTCCAAATTGGGAGGAGATTATAAAAATTTGAGAACTTAACTGCCCAGCCAAATGTGAGGAGGAGATAAGCCGGCAATACCAGGCCGAAAAAGGCTATCCCGACTACCGTTCTGAACCCTCCAAAAATGATATAAACACAAAGTATCATGAATGCAAGAGAGTACCAGACAGTGTTCAGATCCGGAAACATCCACACTTGAATGACTTCGATAAAGGTTCGTAATATAGCTAGTACGTATAAAAAAAAGTACCCAATGAAAATGGAACTGATTGCTTTGCCGATGAAATTTCCATAAAGGTACGTATGGGCTGTGACAAAATCCCCATCAACCGTTTCGGCAATTTTATATATCATCCAAACTAAAACATGTATGCATCCCCCGGCAAGCAGGATGGAAATCCAGGCATCATAGCCTGCATCTTCTGCGATGTCTCTCTGATAACCAAGAACTCCAATGCCAATTTGCATGGACATAATTAAATAAAACACCAAGAATGGAGATACTTTCAATCTATCTGGTAGTGGCTGCTCCTGAATCTGGCTCACCTCCGTTTCGTGATTGGTAACTGGCTACGGTAAAAATGATATTAATCCATATCCTTTTTTTCTGTGCTATTTCTTGCCAAGCTGAAAAGGATTTCTGGTCCGCAAAAAGAGCGGCCGCTTCGAATGCTTGTGAAATGGAAGCTTGAGCATCGCTTCTTTACCTGCAACTCTTGCCGGATATAATTGCTTAAGTGATGTTTCAATCGTCAGCATGATGTAGCCATTTTTGTTAAGGCCTCACAAATCCGCATATCTGCAACAGGTTACAGTTTAAAGTCATTGATTTCCCGGAATTCCTATTCCGTGAGAAACTCTTAATCCTATCTTCATCCATTAAAGTGGCTGTGAAAGAAAGCCTAAAGAGCACTATTGTTTATGTTCGGCATTACACTTATTGTTTCCGTATTTGGAAAAGTTATGAATGAGTGGATAAGAATTGCTGGAGCAATCCTTATTTTATAAACGAAGAAGCTGTTGGAAGAAGAGTGTAAATAAAGCATTAATTTTATACATATATATTAGATTCCGATTATGAACAAGATAACAAATCCTGAGTACTTAGCTGCCTAATCAAATCAGGAAGCCTTTGTTAATGAGAAAAACGGCTAGGAATAAAAGGTATAAGCGCTTGAATACAGAATATATTCACAATAGAAACAGTTTGCAGGGGGTATTTAATATTAATAAGCGAGATGAAACACCTGAGGAAAAAAGAGAACGACTAAAACAAAGTGAATTAAATACAACTTCTGCTTTAAACGATTCGCTAAATAGAGGAAGTAAAGCGAATTTAACTTTTGGACCGATAGCTATTAACTTTAATGTGATTACACTTAACAGTGAGGAGTGGTTGTATGCAAGTTGTAACTAACATGTATGTAGAACAACTCGACATGCATTGGCATGAAAATGAATGGTTTGCATCCATAGATCAGGCGCTTCATGAAGTCACTGCAGCTGAAGCAGCATGGAGAAGTTCTGGAAACAGCAATTCGATTTGGCAGATTGTTAATCACTTGATATTTTGGAATGAGGACATAACCCATCGAATCGAGGGCACTGAAAATCCTCGTAAGGCACAAGACAATGAAGTAACCTTTGGAAATCCGGGGGATCCAGAGGACGAATCCGGATGGGCGCAGACAGTGCAGCGTCTTAATGACGTCATGAATAAATTAAAAGAAGTCATTGCGGAACTTGATGATGAAAAGTTAAAAGCTCCGTATGCAGCCAACAGTAACTCTATTGAGCGTTTACTAAGCAATATCATGATGCACGATACGTATCATGTAGGCCAAATTGTTCTTTTGCGAAAGCTGCAATCCTCATGGCCTGGGGTGGATTGGTCTTAAAACAGCACAATAAAGCAGAATTGACGGTAGAGAGGGAAATAGCCATTATATTAAAGAGAAAAATAGTAACTGCTATTCTAAGCAGTTTGTTATTGCATTGGTTTTTTCAATCCTTGGCTGGTTTGAAGAGGTAGGAGATTGGGGTATGGCTTACGAATATATTAGTATAAAATGAAGGAAGAATAGAAAATGATTATTATGTATACATGATACTCAGAGAATAGGAGAGCAAATCAATGTCAGAACCGAAGATGAAAGAAACCGGCAAAAGTGTAATTGAATTTATTGAAAGTGTGGAAAATGAGAAGAAGAAGGCAGATGCCTATCAGCTGTTAGAAATTTTCGAAGAGGTAACTGGTTTTGAGGCGAAAATGTGGGGGCCCAGTATTATAGGCTTTGGCAGCTACCACTATAAGTATGCATCAGGACGCGAAGGGGATGCGCCTTTAGTGGGTTTTTCCCCAAGGAAGGCTAAGATTAGTCTTTATTTGACCTATGAAAGTGAGGAAAGAGAAAAACTATTAGAAAGCTTTGGTAAACACACGAAGAGTAAGGCTTGTATTTATGTTAATAAATTAGCAGATATCAATACCAGTGTATTAAAGGACTTAATTAAACTTACAGTAGAAACATATCAGAGTCTTTATCCGAACGAATAGAATTATTGCCATTGTTCTAAATCGATATCAACAAAACCGGCGCGTTTCTTTAGCAAGAAAGCGTCTACTTTATCCTTACACATAAAAATAATGATGATTATCTCTACAAGGTGCGTCGAAGATTTAACCAGTTTTTACTGGTTTTATTTTTTATATGAACTTTTATTCCATTACCAGGGTAAAACCTGCCAGATGCGAACGGGATGATAACGATGACGAAATTATCGTATAGTGGTTTAAAATATGGAGAAAGCGATGTGGAAATAAAATTATTGGTGGATTTACAAAACGATTGGTTGGAGGTGACGCATACCAAGGAAGTGTCTCAAGTAATGAATAAATCAACTGGCGAATATATCCAGGTGTATCGAAATACCTTAAAATTTGAGGTAGTATCATAGTATGAAGAAAATGCGAATTTAATTTATAGTTGTAGCCATAACGAATAGCAAAGTTCGTTTTGGCTTTTTTTTGTTCATTTCACAGTTGAATTCGTAAATCCCAATTATCACTCTGCAATAAATAATTCAGTGTCCTGATAAGGTGTGAATGGATCTGGGAAATGCACTTAAATACAATTTAAATGTTGTCATATTAATAAAAAATATTACGAATTCGTATGTGAAAGTCATTGCTTTTTAATGTATTTTACTCCAAAACTGAACTGCTCAGTTATATAGGAAAGTCTTTTATTTATTTCCTGTTCCTTTTTCCAGACCTTGAAAACTCTCCATTCTCGTTACCCAGTATCCGCTGTAATATAGAGTGAGAAAGATGACAAAATCATATAAAGTAGACCAGTTTTTGGGATTGTAGAAATCAATGGCGTTAAATAAATTCATTCCACCGAAAGCTGCAATGGCAGAGAATATGATTCCCTTCAGCAATGTATTCATTTCAGGTTTAATCTGCAGAGCTAGCATGATACCTACTGGAGCCAGTGAAAAGTGATACGGCAAAAATAAAAATGGTGCCAGGGGGATAATAACCATAGGGTAGGACCATAACCCCAAAGATAATGCTGCCAGATCTATTGTCAGGGATAAAATGATGACTGCCAATCCAGCCAGGAGAAGACGCCCGGTGCTGTCTTTCTTCCTGCACTTAAACCATATCAGCCAGGGAATGATAAACAAAGCAAGTCCGGCCCACCATTGCCACGTATTAATAAAATTATTCTTCACTATATCCGCGAATACAGAGCTTATATCCGTAAATTGTTCGTATGCCTGTTCAGACTTGACCAGTCCTTTTTCAAACGCCATGGCAGCTCCCCCATTCTTTTTACTTATTTTCAATTGATTTTTTTGTATTTTCTTTCCACCTTTAGACAATAGGTCAGAAGATGCCGAACACATTCGAAGCAATCTTTAATATGCTCAGAATTTCATTTGATAATACTAATGAATCGAAATCTCCGCTTCATATGATTGAAGTTAGAGACTTGTGGAAGTATGTAACCTTAGTAGAAGAATTTATTCGGTATGAAGAAATGAGCTTAGTAGAATTATAAATTCAGATAAAAGATCCATTTATTACAGGCATTCGGATCTTAAGTTATCCAAATGGCTTAAGGTCCGGTGCCTTTTTTTGTATGTTTCAGCTATTTTCAGCCGGGTACAAGAAATGAAAAGCTTTTTATTAAAATAGAGAATCCAAAATCCTTTAAGTTATATGAATGAGATTTGGGCTGTACCCCATAGGAGGGATATCAATGGATAAGGTGGATACCAGGCATATGGAAAGAGACACCGAGGACAAGCGGCAGAAGGCGACTGGCACTCATGGGATGGCTGCTTCTGCAGTTCATGAAGCAACGAAGGCAGGTGCCGAAATCTTAAGAAACGGCGGCAACGCCATGGATGCCCTGGTCGCGATCCAATTTGCTCTTAGTGTGGTTGAAGTGTTTAACACTGGCATAGGAGCAAGCGGATATATCGTGTATTTTGATCAGAAAACAAAAAGACCAGGGTGATCAACGGCCATTCACAGACACCTTCAGGGGCAGATAAAGATCAGTTCACAAATGAAAAGGGAGAAACCACTCCTTATTTTCAGCAGACCATTGATGCCAGGTTTGCAGGAATTCCAGGCATTATGAAGGCTATGGGAGAGGGGCATCAAAAGTTTGGGACAAAGCCGATGGAGGACCTGATTGAGCCTGCCGTTAAACTGGCTGAAGAAGGCTTTAGGGTGAATTGGCAATGGGACGAAGTCATCGAAATCCTTCATATCAGATTGGGGGAAGAAGCAAAGAAATTTTTTATGCCTGAAGGAGTCCCTTTAGTGAAAGGAGATTGGGTTCGAAACAAAGATCTGGCAAAGACTCTTAGAATCCTGCAAAAGAAAGGGATAAAAGCGATTTATGAAGGTGAAATTGCAGATGCCATCATCCATACACTTAAAGAGCAGGGCGGTATTATGACGAATGAGGATCTGCAAGACTATCGGGCACCGATAGAAGAACCTTTGATGGGAACATACAGAGGCTATGAAATTGCCGTTCCAGGACCACCTAATGGCGGGGGAATTTCATTGCTGCAGATTTTAGGGATTCTGGAAGGGTTTGAGCTTAACAGGTATAGAGTATCTTCCTGGGAAAAGTATTATTTATTCTCAGAGGCAATGAGATTAGCATTCACTGATAAGCTGGCTTATATCGGAGATCCTAATTTTTCTGAAATTCCGGTTGAAGGTCTGCTTCAAAAAGAGGGGAAGGATTGACTGGAAATCGAGAAATGCGGAAATTGACTGCGGCAACCCCTGGAAGTTCCAGGGCAGCGATCGTCCGAGAGGCGAAGTAAAAGTGCATCAAACAGGAAAGGATACTACGCATTTTACCGTAGCTGACAGATGGGGGAACATTGCAGCCTGCACGTCTTCAAATGAGCATATTATGGGTTCAGGCATCATGGTACCAGGTTACGGATCTTTGCTGAACAATGATTTGACCGATTTTACCCCGGAAGCGAACCATATCAATAGCCTGGCACCAAATAAACAGCCGGTCAGTGCAAAAGTACCTGCTGTAGTACTAAAGGATGGGGTGCCGGTTTTAACGCTGGGCTCTCCTGGGGGGCCAACTATTGTTGCTTCAGTTTCACAAGTTATCAGTCATATTCTCGACTTTGAAATGGATGTAAAAGCCGCAATTGAAGAACCCAGGATTTATAACAGTGTGGGACCGGATGTCTGGTCTGAGCAAGGTATTGCCCAAAGTGTACTTGACAGACTCCGCAAAATGGGATTTCAGTTTGATGATACGGACAGACCCATTGGGAATGTCCAGGCAATCTTTTTGGATCATGACACCGGCATGCTGCATGGTGCAGCTGATTCAAGCAGGCCAGGATCGGCCATTGGAATTAATGAAGTATAGCCAGAAGATTATTAAAAAGGAGTGATTGCGTTGAATCAATATGAAGCCTATTTGGATGACAAAATGCCTGAAATGATGAACCTGCTCGAGGAACTGGTGAATATAGACAGCGGCTCTTACCATAAAGAAGGAGTGGACAAGGTTGGTACTGTTTTGAGGAAGGAATTTGAGAAGTTGGAAATGGATGTTCTTGTTCACCGTGAAGCGGAGTATGGAGACCATCTGGAGATAAAAGCCGAAAAGGATAGTGACCCTAAAATCATTATTATTGCCCATATGGATACCGTATTTCCAGAGGGAGAATCAGAAAAACGGCCATTCAAAGTGATTGGTGATAAAGCTTATGGACCGGGAGTGAGTGATGAAAAGGCAAGCCATGTATCCGTTTTGTACGCATTGAAACTTCTAAAGGAAAGAGGCTCGGAAGCATATAAAAATGTACATCTGATTTTTAATAGTGATGAAGAAATCGGATCACGAAAATCAAAAGCCATTATAAAAGAGGCGTCGATAGGTAAAAAATTCTCACTTGTCGTTGAATCCGGAAGACCCGATGACGGCATAGTGACAGAGAGAAAAGGAATTGGCAGGTTTATCTTTGATGTTAAAGGAAAAAGTGCCCATGCCGGAGTTGAACCAGAAAGAGGGAGAAGTGCCATCGATGAACTGGCACATAAAGTAGTTAAACTTCATGACTTAAATGACTATGAGCGGGGCTTATCGGTCAATGTGGGTTTAATTCAAGGCGGCATCTCATCCAATACCGTCGCTCCGGATGCAGAAGCACAAGCGGATGTACGAGTGAAGAACATGGAACAGGCAAAGGAAATCACTGCAAAAATCACAGAAATTGCAGAGGAGGAGGAGGTGCAGGGAACAGAAACCAGCTTATCAGGTAAAATTGGAAGACCGCCAATGGAAAAAGTCGCAGGAACGGATAATTTGATTGAGGAAATAAAGGCTGCAGGGGAAGAACTGGGAATGTCGATCAGAGAAGTCAGCACCGGCGGAGGTTCGGATGCAGCGTATACATCCACTGAAGGTATCCCAACCGTAGACGGAATGGGGCCGCTCGGAGAATTTTCCCACAGTGAGACGGATGAATATGTCGATTTAAAAACATTTCCGAAGCGAGCGGCTTTATTGGCAAGAACGATTGAAAGGTTAAGCAGGGTATAGAATAAGAACTTAATTGCTCGGCCTGTGTGGGCCGGGTTTTTCTGTGGGGAAATTGAATAGCCCATGTAAGAATAAAAGCTTTGAGCCTGCAGATTTGGATTCATTTTTAAAAGGAAAGTGAGCCTCCATTTATCCTTACTTCAATAAAAAAATAATAAAAAACATTATTTATTTATTGAAAAACGATAAATAATGTAATAGAATCAAAATGAAAATATGAAGTGAGGTGTATATTCATGGAAAAAGTAACAACATTGTTTTTAAAAATAGCCGTCTTCCTTTTGGGGGTACCGATTTTGGTTTTGTGCATTTTTTTGGTACCTGAGCTGGGGGAAGCTGCAGGTGAATTGCTGCCGAATTTTGTTTTCATTAAATATTTGGTTTACATCGTGTTTTATGCTTCGACGATTCCTTTTTATTTTGCGCTGTATCAGGCTTTCAAACTTTTGCGCTATATTGACAAAAATAAAGCTTTCTCAGATTTATCTGTCATAGCTTTAAAGAAAATTAAATATTGTGCCATCACCATCGCTGGATTGCATGTACTGGTAGTACCGGTCTTCTATCTCTTTGCGGAATTTGAAGATGCCCCTGGTGTCATCTTCGCTGGCTTGCTGGTTCCTTTTGCTTCAATGGTTATCGCAGTCTTTGCGGCTGTTCTGCAAAAGCTTTTGCAAGAGGCAATCGATATAAAATCAGAAAACGATTTAACGGTCTGAGGTGAGAACATGGCTATTATTATAAATGTTGATGTGATGCTGGCTAAAAGGAAAATGAGTGTAACAGAATTGTCAGAGAGAGTGGGAATCACAATGGCAAATCTCTCTATATTGAAGAATGGAAAAGCAAAAGCGATCCGATTTTCAACCTTGGAGGCCATTTGCAAGGCGCTGGATTGCCAGCCTGGAGATATTCTGGAATATCGAAGTGATGAATAAGTGGAACAGGGGGACAGGTTCATCGTCCCGATTGGGACAATGAACCTGTCCCTTTGTCCCATCCCTTTGTCCCAATGAAAGGGGGATTTCAGATGCAAATGACCATTCGAAAAATGGAAGCTCAGCTGATGAACGCACTGCAGCAGCTCGTTCGTTTCGGCTGGAAACAGGCTTTATCTTGTTTGTTTCCTGTTGTTATTTTTGCTTCTTTAGCTTTAACCAAATTCCTGCCGCTGTCTATTCTGCCGCGATATGACTGGATGCTGATCATCTGTCTGCTGATGCAGTGGTTCATGGTGCGCTCTGGGCTAGAAACAAAGGATGAATTGAAGGTTATAACTTTATTCCACATTATTGGTCTTGCACTTGAACTATTTAAGGTGCATATGGGCTCATGGGCTTATCCGGAGGAGGGTTATTCCAAAGTGTTGGGTGTTCCTTTGTACAGCGGTTTCATGTATGCCAGTGTAGCAAGTTATCTCTGCCAGGCTTGGAGAAGGCTTAATGTTAAACTGATAAAATGGCCGCCTTCCCTCGCAGTAATGCCTCTTGCTGCTGCGATTTATTTAAATTTTTTCACCCATCATTATTGGATCGATATCCGCTGGTGGCTGTCAGGAATGGTTTTGATTGTTTATTGGAGATCCTGGGTCAGTTACGAGGTAGGCGGAATCCAATACCGTATGCCGCTTGCCCTTTCTTTTGTGCTGATCGGGTTCTTCATATGGGTAGCCGAAAATATTGCCACCTTCTTTGGAGCTTGGGAATATCCCAATCAGGCAGATGCTTGGAGTCTAGTTCATCTGGGAAAGGTGAGTTCCTGGCTGCTATTAGTGATTGTCAGCTTTCTTATCGTGGCTACGCTAAAGAGGGTTAAAGGAAACAGTTCCGCTGGCACAGCTGCTAGTCAAACTAGATAACTTAAGAGATTATGTTTATTTGCCTGTTTAAAGGTAATCAAACAAAAATAAATAAAGGGCTGCAATCGGAGCCGAAAGAATTAGTGCCCGCAGTTTATGGACATAATGTAATCGGATCATAGGAAACATAATGACGACAAATAAAAAAGACCACCAAATATTCCAGCCATTATGGTAGCTTATGAAATGAAAGCGGAATGCCAGCCATTCAGTTGACCAAAACAAAAATATCCAATATATAAAATAAAGTATTTTACTTTTAAACTTGGCGGGATAATTAGATAGGAACACAAAACCAATTAATGGATTGATCACAATATTGTGCATTAAATGGACTCCCATTAGAGTCAGAGTGTCTTTTTCCAGTTCCCATAAGTGAAAATGACTATGTGAAATAAATTCATAAATGAAAGAGGCCACGGAAATATAGAGCATAGTAGGATAGTATCTTTCCCAGTTTTTCCAGTCGCCTTTTATACAAGAAAGAATGATTACCAATATTACAAGGATGTAATGCATAGGTTCACCTCATTTTACTGTTAACTAGTATGGACGATATTTGTAAACAAATACCTTCATTTGTAAAAAATAGGCAATTCATCCTTGTAATCTATTTATGGGAATCTGAATGACTGCTTAAACCATTCATACCTTGGAGCAATAACCCATTCATGGCTATTCAGGTGTATCCGCCGTATTTCCTTTTTTCACTAAATATAATGCCGTAATCCATGAAGTAACGGGAATCACCATTGTTACCCCAATTCCTGCACAGAAGATCGTAATCATCTCGCCGCTGAAAATCTTGGAATTGATAATTTCACCTGGTGAATAAGATAGGTCTTTAAACCATATAAGCAGTGCTAAATATCCGCCAAAGAAGGCGAAAAATAACGTGTTGGTGCTTGTTCCGAGAATATCCTTACCGATGCTGATGCCGGCTTGGAATAATTCCCGGGTGGTGATATTGAATTTCCCGCATTGGGGAAGAAATGGCCATAGCAGCATCTGTTATGGCGCCGATGGTACTCATGATGATGACAGAAGCAGCCACTTTTACAAAATCAATCCCAATATAAAGGGAAAATATGCTCAACTCCTCTATTTCCTCTTCACCAAATCCTTGAATCATGGCATTTTCGGCAATGATGACAATGAACACAATGAGAACAACCGTAGTAATGATAGAAGCCAGAAATGCGGTGATCGTCTTAATGTTCACTTCATTTATAAAAAATAGATTGATACAGCCAATGAAGGCACATGCGAATAATGTAACGATAATTGGATTGATGTTTGGATCGTTCATAAAGAAAAGGACAAATATAATCACTCCGAAGTTGAGGAAAATCGCAAAAAAGATCGGGCTCCTTTTTTCCCGCCGATAAGGGTCATCAGAATAAATAATATGGCTGCCAGCACTAGTATTGCATTCATTTTCGTGCCCTCTTTCTATTAATGAAATATATGGCAGTATAGAGGCCAATCGGAATGGTGATGACGATTCCGATTCCTCCGGCAAGTGCACGGGCTAATTCCAGTGAAAGGTTCATGGATAGGCTGAACCCGAGCGGTGAGTCATTTTTTATATACAAAATGAGCATCGGAATGGAGCCGCTGATATAGGCGAAAAACAAAATATTCGTCATGGTGCCCATAATGTCTTTGCCCACTTCCATTCCAGAGCGCTTAAGAGCTTGCACGGGAATGCTGTTATTCTTTTCATATAAGCTAAACAGTGAAGAGGACATGGTAATGGCTACATCCATAACCGCTCCTAACGAGCCGATAAATAAACCGGCTAAGAACACCATTCGATAGGGCCTCGTTATAAACTGAAGCTCTTCGTATCTCAGCCCTTTCCCGCCAGTTAGCCAAATGACCAGATAAGTGATCAATAATGACAAAAATACTGCCGCAAGCGTTGCGATAATGGCAGCATATGTTTTTTCGTTAAAGCCGTTTACGAGCAGAAGGTAGGTAACGGTAAATAAGATGACTGCCGCACTGCATATCAGCAGCAGGCTTATTTCCGGATTCTTCAGATATACATCCAATACATAGGATAGCAGCACGGCATTGACTGCCAGGCTGATGATGGAAAAGAGACCTTGCTTTTTACCGACAAAGAGAAGTAGATCCATGCTGTGATTAGTATGTAATGATCCCGCTTCAGATCAAGGATATCTCCGCTTAATTCTGCAGCACCTGCTGTTTTCTCCTTTATGGACACAAATAATTTTTGCCCGCTTTGAATTTCATAGTCATAGGCTTTGGATTTAGAATACTGATTTGTTATGAGAATATGCTGTCCTTTTGCTTTTCCATTCGTAATTTCGGCTATGATCCGCTGTTCATAAACGCGGTCTTCATTATCGTAAATATCCGTAACTTCTTCAGAGTGAACAAGTTTGACTTCCTTTACTTCTGCTATTGTGCGTTCATAGAAAGAATCATTGTTTTGGACCAACAGTATGGAGGCAGCTATGCATATTGCCAATATAATATAAAAATAGATCACTTTATTAGGGATGTTACTCAAAATAAACCTCCGGAAGTATAAAAATAGAAGAGCTTTGCAAAGGACTAAGGATATCAGTAACTTTTTCGGACAGTCAAGTTTATCCCTGTTCTGGAGGGGAGACTTGTCACTCAAAAAAAAAATCATCCAAAAGGATGAAAGAGCAGCTAATTCATGAAGTTACTACTTTTGCACATCTAACGTTTCTTTTTGCTGTTTCTCTTTTTTCTGATTTTCAGCATCCTTCTTGAAAGCCTCCATTGCTTTATAGAAAAGCAGAGTCATTTTGATCACCTCCTTATTAGCATGTATCCCCCTGTATTTTTAAGTAAAACTAAGAATGAAAAATTGATAATTTTTGTCAAAATCAATGATAAAATCATTGACCAGTGTGGTCAATTTTGTTATTTTTGAAATGACCACATTGGTCATTTTTGTGAAAGGAGTGCAATATAATTAATACTACTTTTTACAGTTTGAAACCCGAAAAACAGGAACGAATTATTAATGCAGCCATGAAAGAATTTGTAAAGAGCGGCTTTGAAAAGGCATCTACAAATGAAATGGTAAAGGATGCACAAATAAGCAAAGGCTCATTGTTCAACTATTTCAGCAATAAAAAGGATTTGTATCTCTTTTTGATACAGAATGCAGTAAACATCATTGAACAAATCTATACAGAAATAGACATGAATGAGAGGGACATTTTTGAAAGAATCAGTCAGGTGGGGTTCATTAAGTTAAACATCCAAAAGAAATACCCCCTTGTATTTGATTTCTTGAAATCGCTGCTTGAAGAAGAGGCTCAGGATGTAAAATCTGAAATAAATCAACTGCTGGCAAGCATTCAGAAAGATGGCATGAAAAGAATCTACGAAAATATCGACTGGTCAAAGCTTCGGGAGGATATAGAACCTGAAAAAGCGATGAATATCCTTAATTGGACCATGACTGGTTTTGCGGAGCTGCAAATCGCCAAAATTAAGTCATTTGTGGATATCGGTAACGAGGTGTTTAACGAATGGGACAGCTATAAAGAAATTTTAAAGCGCTGTTTTTATAAAAATGGGGAGGAATGAGCATGAGCCTTTTAAAAGTAACCAGCCTGACAAAGAAATTCGGCAAATTTACGGCATTGGATGGGGTAAATCTTGAGTTGCATAAAGGTGAAGTACTGGGCTTCATCGGACCCAATGGCGCGGGTAAATCAACTACAATCCGGGTATTATTGGGGATCTTAAAGGCGACAAGCGGAGAAGTAAAGCTTTTTAACAAAGATGCCTGGCAGGATGCTGTTGACATTCATAAAAGGGTTGCCTATGTGCCTGGTGACGTGAATCTTTGGCCGAACTTAACAGGGGGAGAGGTCATTGATTTATTTATAAAATTAAATGGCACTGCGAATAAGGAGAAACGTGATGAGTTAATCGATAAATTTGATTTGGATCCTTCCAAGAAGTGCAGAACCTACTCCAAGGGAAACAGGCAAAAGGTTGCGCTGATTGCGGCCTTTGCCTCTGATGCTGACCTGTTTATTCTGGATGAGCCGACATCAGGGCTCGATCCCTTGATGGAAAAGATTTTTCAGGAAAGTGTGATGGATGTTAAAAGCCAGGGAAAGAGCGTACTCCTGTCCAGTCATATCTTATCTGAGGTAGAAAAGCTGTGCGACCGGGTAAGCATTATTCGTCAAGGCAGGATTATTGAGTCGGGAACTTTAAGTGAACTTCGCCATTTAACCCGGACTCAAATCCTCGTGGACACGAAGCTGCCAATTACAGGTTTAAAAGAACTGAAAGGTATCCATGACATTCAAGAAAGTAAACATGGGATGACGTTTCAGGTGGATACAACGGAAATGGATGGTGTGATTAAGCACATTTCTCCATTTGGCATCATCCGTTTGGAAAGTGCCCCGCCGACCTTGGAGGATCTATTTATGCGCCATTATGAAGGGGAAAAGGATGCAGGAGGTGTCCGCTGATGGCAGGCAATCATTTGGCGAAAACCATTTTCCTTTCAAAATTTATCTTCCGTCTCGACCGTTTGCGGATCCCGATCTGGGTGCTGGCACTTACCTTTTTTACGATAATCGTTCCAACTTCCTTCAAGGGATTATACAATTCCCAGCAGGAAAGAGAAGCTATGGCCCAGACGATGGCCAACCCGGCAATGACTGCCATGACTGGTCCCGCGGATTTAAGCAACTATACAGTTGGCGTCATGACAGCCCACCAAATGCTTTTAATGACTGCTGCTGTGACCGGTTTAATGAGCATCCTCCTGGTAACGCGGCATACCAGGGCAGATGAAGAGGATGGGCGCCTGGAATTGCTCCGTTCGCTGCCTGTTGGGCGACTATCCTATTTAAATGCAACCCTGCTTACAGTATCGGCAGCTTGCATCGGATTGGCTCTGATTAATGGATTCAGCCTTTATGCCCTTGGAATTGAAAGCATGGATCTGGAGGGGTCATTGCTTTATGGTGCAGCATTAGGGGCGGCGGGTTTATTTTTCGCAGGAGTAACAGCCGTGTTTGCTCAAGCTTCAGATAGTTCACGGGGAACCATCGGTTATTCGATAGCCATTCTTCTTATTTCTTATCTTTTTAGAGCGATCACAGACATCAGCAATGAATCATTATCCTGGCTTTCGCCGCTCGCGTGGGTAACCAAAGCAGAAGTCTATGATTCTAATAATTGGTGGCCTGTTGTCTTGATGGTTGCTGCAGCTATGGTTCTATTTGCCGCTGCGAATTATTTGAACGCTATTCGGGATCTGGATCGAGGATTTTTTCCATCCAGGCCCGGAAAACAATATGCATCCCGCTTTTTGCAGAGTCCAATCGGCCTTGCGTTTAGATTACAGCGGATCGGAATCATTTCATGGGCAATCGGCATGTTTGTGCTGGGAGCTTCCTACGGGTCGGTATTAGGGGATCTGGAATCATTTTTCGCCGATAATGAAGCCATGAAGCAGCTCCTAAAGCCAACAGAAGGGGTCACATTAGTGGAACAGTTCATTCCAATGCTGATGATTGTTATTTCACTGATGGCAACGATTCCTCCAGTGATGGCCATGAATAAACTTCGAGGTGAAGAGAAGAAGGAACGATTGGTTCATCTTTTGAGCAGATCCGTTTCGCGGAGCAAGCTGTTAGGAAGCTATTTCGTCATTTCTGTCATTAACGGATTTCTCATGCTCTCGCTGGCAGCACTCGGATTATGGTCTGCCGGGACTGCTGTGGTGGAAGGCGGGTTGTCTTTTGGGATGATCTTTGGTGCAGCATTGTCCTATTACCCAGCGATGCTTGTCATGATCAGCCTGGCCGTCCTTCTGATTGGATTCCTGCCAAAATTCACAGGTCTCATTTGGCTTTACGTCTTATATTCTTTTATTGTGCTGTATCTAGGAGGTTTATTCCAATTCTCTGACTGGATCGGCAGCCTTTCTCCTTTTGGCCATGTTCCGCAGGCACCAATTGAGGAATTTTCACTTATTCCGCTGCTGTTATTATGTATGGCTGCCGCGGTGCTGACGTTAGCAGGGTTTATAGGGTTTAATAGGCGGGATATTGAATAATGATAGTTAAAGATAGATATTAAGAAACGCAATCCTCTTAAAGTGATTGAACAGTTTTTGAGAAAATGGCATCCGATAAGGCTGTCATTTTTTATCGCAGTTTAACGGGCAGTAAGACCCCCACTTCAAGACTCAGAGGAATCAAAGGAGTCAAACTGTCCGTAAAGGCCCGAAAAGAAAAAAAAGACTAAGAACCCCACGTCCTGTGGCAACGTCTTTGTGACCCACTTCCTGTGGGCCTCAACTAACAATCAGTGGGGGATAAGGAAAACCCCCACTGATTGAAGTTTCACTTTAT
>NZ_NPDG01000100.1:0-47814 GCF_002272225.1 Bacillus sp. 7894-2 | reverse complement strand
AGGGAACGGCATTTGCGGGTAACATGGATTATAAGGAAACATCGGCTGATATTGACCTCCTTGATGTGTATTTGTATAAAGAGATGATTCGCTTTCCGGCGATTCAGGGCTTTCTTGATTTGAAGACGGCTTCACCTGCGGAAGGATATTAACTGGTTTAGGCGGGAGCTGGGGCTGCGGCTTAGATTCTGAAATTGGCAATGGTTTTTGCTGTGGTTTAGTTTCTGCAGGCTTTACTGGTTTTTCCTTTGCTTTAACCTCTTTTGCTGGCAACGGTTTCTGCTGCTGCGGTTTAACCTCTTTTGCAGGCAGCGGCTTTTGCTGCTGCGGTTTAACTTCTTTTGCAGGCAGCGGCTTTTGCTGCGGCGCCGGCTGCTGGATATTCATCATGTAATAATTATTTATATCAATTTCCGGCATAATAGGTGTTGGCATTTTGGGCTTATAAGGTTTTTTTGGAACTTCCTTAGGCGCCTCTGCTTTTGGTGCAGTCTTAGGCACTTCTTTCGGAATTTCAACCTTCGGTGCCGTTACTTTTGGCATTTCCTTTTTTGGTGCTTCAGCTTTCGGCATGGTAATAGGCTTCTCTTTGGTAATAGGCTGTTCTGATTTTGGCATTTCCTTTTTGGCACCCAAATTTATTTTTGCTTCCGGTTTTCCTCCAATAGGAGCTTCTTTTTTAATAGAGCCTCCACTTGCAGGAACTTTTATTTTCATACCGGGCATAATCATATCAGGGTTGCTGAGCTGTGTATTCATCTTTTTCAGCTCTTCAAAATTCACGCCGTACTTTTTGGCAATCTTCCAAAGAGTATCCCCTTTCTGTACGATATGGATTTTCACTCTGAATTCCCTCCTATGCTTAAGGTGATGCTTCCATCTGTGATGGCTGTCCTTAGGTCCACATGATGTGGGTCACACAGAATTTGCCGCAGGCGCGGCTTTCTCAGTCTGTGCCCTAATCAGCATTTACGGGCATTTCATCCATTTATGTGAAAGGTGCAGATTAGTGCCCGTTAATCTCGATGAGTCCATATAGTGTATGAAGGATTGGGCAAATTGCTAACAATCTACACAAAAAGATATGCTTTTTTTCCGGGAATTATGATTCATCGTTTCATGCAGGTACCCGTCAAAGGCAATGAGCAGTAAGGCAATAAAAAAATCCTCCTGCAGTGGAGAATTTTTTTTATTTTGGCATAGCTGCCGTCAGTATTCAATTTTAGTGGCCTGCAGACTTTGCGCCACATTTATGGACGTTCAAGCATCCTGTCAAGTGCCAGTTTAGCATACGCCGCCGTTGGCTCTTCAACCTGAATCAGATTTTGGCTTTCACCCTCTCCGATTGCTTCAAGAGACCAAACCAGGTGAGGCAAATCGATTCTGTTCATGGTCAGGCAAGGACACATATGCGGGTTAAGTGAGATAATTTTTTTATCCTGATGCTGAGCGATAATCCTTTTAACTAAATTCATCTCTGTACCGATTGCCCAGGAAGATCCAGGCTCTGATTGTTCAATAGCATTAATTATAAAATTGGTTGATCCTGCCATATCGGAAAGCTCCACCACTTCTCTCCTGCATTCGGGATGGACAATGATTTTCATATCGGGATATTGTTCTCGGACTTCTTGGACATTTTCAATAGTAAAGTTTTCATGAACAGAACAATGGCCTCTCCAAAGAATCACTTTTATGTCCTCGAGCTCCCCTTCATATTCCAGCTGATCTGTAATGGGGTTCCATACAGCCATTTCCTCAAGAGCTATTCCCAGGTTATAAGCCGTATTTCTTCCAAGATGCTGATCAGGCAGAAAAAGAATTCTCGGCTTCTGTTCAAACGCCCAGCTCACCATTTTTTCAGCATTCGAAGAAGTAACTGTCGCTCCCCCATAACGGCCAACAAAAGCCTTTATGGCCGCAGTAGAGTTTACATATGTTAGAGGAAGCATAGTATCGCCAAACATACTCTGCAGCTTCTTCCAGGCTCTTTCTGTTTGGCTGATATCAGCCATATCAGCCATGGAACAGCCTGCACGCATATCAGGCAAAATTACCTTTTGACGTGGAGATGTTAATATATCCGCCGTTTCAGCCATAAAGTGGACTCCACAAAATACAATATATTCTGCCTCTGTATTCTCCTGTGAAAGCTGGGCAAGCTTGAGTGAATCACCTGTAGCATCCGCAAATTGTATGACCTCATCCTTCTGATAATGATGACCCGGAATGAACAGCTTATTCCCAAATCTATTTTTTATCTCTCTTACCCGATCCTCCAGTTCCTTTACAGTCATCAACCGATATTTTTCCGGGAGAATATTTGCTTGTTTTTCTGCTGTCTGAAAAATATTCATTTGCTCCAAACCCCTTTTTCAACAATTTATTCCACAATAACCTTCACGCTTATATCAAGCGATTTTACAGAATGGGTAAGAAAGCCGAGGGAAATGAAATCAACCCCTGTATCGCTGTAAGCTTGAAGGTTATCCAAGGTAATTCCTCCGGATGCTTCAGTCACTATTCCATTCGGCACGCTACTGATCCACTCTTTTATCTCTTCCGGACTCCTGTTGTCAAACATGATTACATCTGCACCTGCTTCAACTGCTTCCAGGACTTGTTCTTTTGTTTCCGTTTCGACTTCGACTTTTACCATATGCCCAATTTTTGAACGCACTTCTTCCACAGCTTTCGCAATTGAGCCGGCAAAAGAAATATGGTTGTCTTTAATCATGACTGCATCATAGAGGCCATATCGATGATTAAATCCCCCTCCGGATCTGACTGCATATTTTTCAAGCATTCTCAGGCCTGGAGTAGTTTTTCTTGTATCACAGATTTTTGTATGTGAACTGTCCAGAACCCGGACAGCCTCACTTGTTTTTGTTGCTATTCCGCTCATTCTTTGGAGCAGATTCAAAATAACTCTTTCTCCTTTTAATAAATCCGATACTGGCCCTCGGGCTTCAGCAAGGATTTGACCTTTCTCAATCCATTCTCCATCCTTTACTTTTATATTGACTTCAGCCGCCGGGTTCAGCACCTTAAATCCTGACCTGACTATTTCTTCACCGCAAAAAATCCCATTGTCTTTTGCCAGAAAAATGACTTTTCCTGTCTGGCCATCTCCAAAAATAAGTTCACTAGTCAGGTCGCGGTCACCAATGTCCTCAAGAAAATATTGTTCAAGTTGCAACCGCAGCTTTAATTTGTTCATTTTCACCATTCCTTTCAGCTTTTCGGCAGTGTATAATCCTTTTTCCAAGCCATTCAGGGCTTTCTAAAGGATAATCCTGCCGAAAATGACCACCCCGGCTCTCTGTTCGCCTTAATGCAGAATCTGTGATCAGATAGGCTGCAATCAGCATAAAAGCCCGTGTTATTTCCTCTATTGATAAATGTTCAAGATCTGCTTTTATCCATTCTTCAATTTTGCAGCCTTCAAGCCAGGCCATCTGAGCGAAGAGCCCTTCCTTTGTTTTGATAATCCCGGCATTTTTCATCATGTTCATTTTAACTTCTTCAATTGAAGGTAGATTTTCTTTATATGGCCACCTTAATTCCGGGTTATGAATTTGCTGTTTTTCAACAGGATCACTATAAGGCTGTTCATTAAGCCATACCGCAAGCCGCTTGCCGCAGTACAGCCCTTCCAGCAGGGAATTGCTTGCAAGCCGGTTAGCGCCATGTATGCCTGTGCAGGCAGCTTCACCAATCGCATACAGACCAGGAATGCTGGTGCGGCCCAATAAATCAGTTTTTATTCCCCCCATTAAAAAATGGCTTCCGGGAGAAACCGGAATTTTCCCAGAACCTAAATCTACGCCGTTTTCTTCACATATTTTTGTTATAGTCGGAAATCGGGATTTAAAGTTTTCGATTGAAGAGATATCCAGGAACACGGTTTTCCCTTCCTCCAGCGAATGATAAATGGCCTGTGACACTATATGTCTAGGAGCTAAATCCCCCTGTGGGTGAACACCTTCCATTACAAGGCTCCCGTCTTCTGTAATAAGACGGCCGCCCTCTCCCCTTACAGCTTCAGAGATCAGCCCCAGTGCTTTGCCGCTTTTATAGAGAAGTGTGGGGTGAAACTGTATGAACTCCATATCAGTTATCTTTGCCCCGGCCCTGTATGCTAAGGCAATCCCATCTCCAGTTACGGTGTCGGCATTGGAGGTATATTCATACAGCTGGCCGCAGCCCCCCGTAGCGAGCACAACATGAGAGGAAAAGAATCGATGAATGACACCAGCAGAATCTTTTCCTTTTAGCCCTATACACCTGCCATCTTTTTCATTTATGAGCAATTGGAAAACAAGGATATCTTCTAAGATTCGAACGTTGGGATTTTGCTTCAACAGCATAAAATCAATGACCGTTTTTCCTGTGCTGTCTCCGCCTCCATGGACAATTCTATTTTCTGAATGAGCCCCTTCCCTTCCTAACGCAATGGATCCTTCAGAATCCATATCAAACAGGCATCCCTCCTGATTCAGCTCTTTTATAAGGGATGGCGCCTCACTGGTCAGGGACAGCACTGCATCAGAATCATTATGAAACCTTCCTGCTTCGAGTGTATCCATGTAGTGCTTTGATGGGTGATCATTTTTTCCCAGGGCAGCTGCAATGCCGCCCTGTGCCATATATGAGTTTCCATTTTTCACAGTCGACTTTGTGAGAATAATCACATTTAAGTCCTGGCGCAGCTTCTTTGCCAACTGCAGAGCGGCTACCCCGCTTCCAATAATTAAAACGTCGGTATTCATGTTTTTTACCTCCTGTTTTTACAGGTGTCTTGACACCTATATTTACACAGATTTAGAATTATGACAAGTGGTTTTCATAGTTTAAGAGGAACTTCTGACTTTTTGAACGATTTTTATTAAGAAGAGAAAGCAGGTGGGGAACATTAAATATTTCGATTACGCAGCGTCATGTCCGCTCGACCGGGAAGCGGCAGATGCCTATATAAAAGCCTCAACTGAATACTTTGGCAATTCCCGCAGCCTTCATGATACCGGAAGCGCAGCAGAAGGGCTCCTTGAAAATTGCAGGAGGGAATTGGCTGGAATTTTAGGCGTTAAGAGTGAAGGAATCTATTTTACCAGCGGAGGTACGGAAAGCAATTTTCTTGCAATAGCTGCGTTGCTGTCTGCTTCTGAAAAATCAGGTAAACATATCATAACGGGAATCGCTGAACATTCATCCATTCATAGCGTTTTAGAGAAATTGCGTCTTGAGAAAGGCTATGAAATCACAAAAATCCCTTTTGGCTCAGATGGCCGTATAGACCTGAAAAAATTAAGTTCCGCCGTCAGGGATGATACCGTCTTAGTTACCATACAGCATGGCAATTCTGAAATCGGCACATTGCAGCCTCTCCTTGAGATCAGCGGGATTTGCAGGGATAGGCAAATATTGCTGCATAGTGATTGTGTCCATACGTTTGGCAAATCAGATTTAAAAGAAGTCGCCCGCTTTGCAGATAGCCTGTCCTTTTCTGCACATAAATTTTACGGGCCAAAAGGGGTCGGAGGGGTTTACTTAAAACCAGGTATGCGGTGGAGCTCCTTCATACCCGGAGTTTCACATGAAAAGGGATTCAGGCCTGGCACCGTAAATCTTCCGGGGGTTGTTGGTATGACAGTGGCTGCACAGAAAGCTTATGTAAATATAAGCAAGCATAACAGCCATTTCCAAATGCTGCGGGAAGTTCTGCTGAAGGAAATTGAACCTGCACAGGAGAAATTCGTAATATACGATTTTACAGGCTCTTACCAGCTTCCATCTACTTTGGGACTTCGGCTAAAAGGGGTGGAAGGTCAATACATCATGCTCGAATGCAATAGACTTGGATTTGCCATATCTACAGGAAGTGCATGCAGTACTGGCCTGCAAACTGTCTCAAAAACGATGGAGGCACTGGGAGTTACAGATAAAAAAGGCAAAGAATTTATCAGGATCTCTTTCGGATGGAATACATCGCTTGAGGATGCAAAGGCATTGGGGGAAAAACTTGCTATCATGGCCAGGGAACTCGTACCGCTCTAATTTTTTCTTCTGCCGTTCCTTATGTTAGAATGAGACATTATCGGATTATAAGGGTGAGAAAATATGAATGAACAAAAAAAGGTGCTCGGAGAAGAGCGGAGGACCTTTCTGCTTCAGTTGCTGAAAGAAAGCGGACAGCCCATTACAGGTGGCGACCTTGCAGCAAAAACAAATGTAAGCAGACAGGTAATTGTTGGGGATATCACCCTTCTAAAAGCAAGAAAAGAGCCAATCATTGCCACAAGTCAGGGGTATATGTATCTTCATCAGGCCTCTCCCGCATCAGCAGCGGAGCGGGTCATTGCCTGTCATCATGACCCCGAGAGGACTGAAGAGGAATTGAATCTGCTTGTCGATCATGGAGTTACTGTAAAAGATGTAAGAATTGAACATCCCGTCTATGGTGACTTAACTGCATCGGTTATGGTATCTACCCGCCAGGAAGTCAAGCAATTTATGGATAAAATCACTTTCACAAAGGCTTCTTTCTTATCAGAATTAACAGACGGCATCCACCTCCATACTCTATCCGCAGCCTCCGAACGGAAACTCGATGAAGCTGAGAAAATATTAAAAGAAGCGGGATTTCTTATTAACCTGGAATAGCTTTAAATACAAAAAGGACCCGGAAATGTATTTGCCGGATCCTTTTTGTTTATTCCTGCAGAACTCTGCTGTTCTTATTCCGAAGCTGAAAATACGGATAGCTGCCCAAAACCTTAACACTGCAGCCCAATGCCTCCAGTTCAGCAGCTGCTCCAGGGATCAGGACGTCATCCAGTTTCATATCCACGTCAATGATAAAGAAATAATTTCCCAATCCCGTTTTCATCGGTCTTGATTCAATCTTAGTCAAGTTGAGCTTCCTCCAGGCAAATGCCGAAAGTACCTGATGAAGAGCCCCTGACCTGTCAGCCGGCAGCGTCACCATAACAGTCGTCTTGTGCCCTGCAAATTCCTTGCGGTCTTCGCTGATTGACAGTTCTTTATTGGCTAAAACAATGAACTTTGTATGGTTATAATCAAAATCATGGATATCTTCTCTGACGATCGCCAATCCATATACTTCTGCAGCTAATTCATTAGCTATGGCGCCTGCCCGCATGTCTGGATTTTCTTTTACAAATTGAGCTGCGGCTGCTGTGGAAGTAGTACTCTCACAAGGGATACCTTTCAGCTCTTTATGCAGAAATTTATGGCATTGAGCAATAGCATGGGAATGACTATAAACCACATCGGTTTTATCCCACTCCTTAACATGAACTGGATGAACCATAAAATGCTGGCGAATCGGAGCTGTCAGTTCGCCGATAATCGGAAATTCCACTTCATGGATTAAATAGTCCAGTGTAATGTTCACTGAGCCTTCCAATGCGTTCTCAAGAGGAACTACCGCCAGCTCTATTTCATTCTCATTTAAAGCATCAAAACAGGCAGGTATCGTTGGGTAGGCAACGGCTGTCTCATTAGGGAACAAGCTCCTGGCTGCAATATCTGTAAAAGTGGCTTTAGGTCCTAAAAATCCTAACTTCACGGTAATTACCTCCTTCTTTATTCAGACTTATTTTAAATCACTGAAAATTCCCCTTATACTTTATTACTTTAACATATGTATGTGGTTTTCAAAATAAAAAATGAAAAAAGGGCAGGGTACAGAGCACATTTTCTCATGCACCCGTTCCCAGCACCTCTACTTTTTCTACAAACTCCAATTTTCTAAGCCTTGCCAATAGTTCCTCAATCTCGATGCCCATTTCAGTTACATTCAGGGAAAGCGTGACATTTGCCCTTCCCTGAAGGGGAATGGTCTGGTGAATTGTTAAGACATTGCACCCCGATGAAGCCACAACGCCCAATAAATGTGATAAAGTCCCTGACCTGTCTTCCAGGTGAAAGAATAAAGTGATCAGCCGTTCTTTGACAACCGTATGGAAAGGAAACACAGTGTCTCTATATTTATAAAAAGCACTTCTGCTCAAATCAACTTTCTGGACAGCATCCCAAACCGATTCGGCCTTTCCCCTTTCGATCATTTCCTTCGCATCCAATGTTTTCTTCATGGCTTCAGGCAAAACATCTTCGCGAACCAAATAAAATTTCTTATCGAATCTATCTTTTCTCATTTCTCCACCCCGTCAATCGAGAAGGTTAGTCAATAAACTCGAATTCATAATCAAGCAGCTTAACGATATCACCGTCTTTTGCTCCTTTTTCACGAAGAGCATCATCCACACCCATGCCGCGCAGCTGTCTGGCAAACCTGCGGACAGATTCATCTCTTGAGAAGTCTGTCATCTTAAAGAGTTTCTCAATAGCATCGCCTGATACCACGAATACTCCTGCAGGGTCTCTCGTGATGACAAATTCAGTCTGCTCAGCTTCATGCTTGTAAAGAACGCGGTGGACACCTGTATCTTCCTCTTCTTCATGTGACAGCGGGAATTCAGGGGTTTCTTCAACCTTATCTGCAACGGTAAACAATAAATCCCTTAATCCTTGTCTCGTTATTGCGGATATCGGGAAAATCGGATAATCTTCATCAAGCTGTTCCTTGAATTTTTTTAGATTTTCCTCTGCATCAGGCATATCCATTTTATTAGCCACAATAATTTGCGGCCTTTCGGTGAGACGCAGATTATATTCTTTTAATTCTTTATTGATCGTTAGATAGTCTTCAAAAGGATCTCTGCCCTCAACAGCAGCCATATCGATAACATGAACAATAACCCTTGTTCTTTCAATATGCCGCAAAAACTGATGGCCAAGTCCTACTCCCGAATGGGCGCCTTCAATTAATCCAGGCAAGTCTGCCATAACAAAGCTTCGTCCATCTTCAGTCTCAACCATTCCCAGATTGGGAGCAATTGTCGTAAAGTGGTATTCCGCAATCTTCGGTCTTGCTGATGATACAACTGACAGCAAAGTCGATTTTCCCACACTCGGGAAACCAACTAAACCAACATCAGCTAAAAGCTTGAGCTCAAGCACAACATCTCTTTCCTGGCCCGGTTCGCCGTGTTCGGACAATTCAGGAGCAGGATTAGCAGGAGTTGCAAATCGGGTGTTTCCTCTGCCTCCACGGCCCCCTTTTGCTATAACGGCTCTTTGCCCGTGCTCAGTCAGATCTGCAATTACTTCCCCTGACTCGGCATCTGTTACGACTGTTCCCGGTGGTACTTTAACAATCATGTCCTTTGAATTTCTTCCATGCTGGTTCTTGGACATGCCATGCTCACCGCGGGGAGCTTTAAAATGGCGCTGATAACGGAAATCCATTAACGTGCGCAATCCTTCATTCACTTCAAAAATAACATTGGCACCCTTGCCGCCATCTCCGCCGGCCGGGCCTCCGTTCGGCACATATTTTTCTCGGCGGAAAGCAACCATTCCGTTGCCACCGTCCCCGCCTTTAACATAAACTTTGACTTGATCGACAAACATATATAAATTCCTCCCGTCTGCAGTATGTCCCGATTGTCTGGCATTCAGCCAGATTACCGGCACTGACCGGATCCGCTTCTTACACTTAAGAAGTGCCCAGCCTGCAGAGTTTCACACTTAGTATTGCTATTTTTGGCGGAAATCACTCTCTTCCATTCGCAATGAATGGCACAAATAATTCCAGTGCAAGCTCCTCTTCAGCTAATTCCTGAACAGCAGCCGTTATGTCAGTGTTCTTCTTTTTAAAGAACTTCTCCAATTGATCCATATCTGTTAGTATTCCGCTAAAATCAAAAAAGAAACGAGCCCCTTCTTTTTCATGCCTGATGGATACAGATAAATGATTATCATGGTAAGGCTTTACTGATGAGTCCAAAATGGCCAAAAAAGAGCCTGTCCACCCAGAAAGGACAGAGTCATCCAACCGTCCGGCAATGGGATCATCGAGCACCTCATATTCAAGCTGAAGATAGTGGTTCTCCCAATTATAAGTTAATAAAAGCGCAGCAAAACCAGGAAGATTCAAATTCGAAAGTCTTGCCTCCTGCTGTGCTTCCACCACAATTTCATCTATGATTTCCTTAGCCCTGTCTATCTTATTAAGAGAAAGGTTACCTTTAATTAATTGTATTTTATTCAGCCAGTCATGCCGGGCATGACGCAGCACTTCAATCATATTCCAGTCTTTTTCCATATATGCACTCCTGTATGGTTATTAGGCTGTCAGAAGACTGTGCTTGCTGTAAGTATATCAAAAAACATAGGTACAGTAAGCAAATTTATGATAAATAAGAAAATATTGCTTATGTGATGAAGAACTGCAGTCTTCAGCTGCTATAAATTCATCAGATACTATTTGAAGTGCACCAGCGGTTTTTTTGCCAAAAAAAGAAAACCCTAACCTTGTGGGGCTAGGGTTTTCTCGAAAAGGCTTACGCCTCTTGAGCTGCAGGATATACGCTCACTTGCTTACGGTCACGTCCAAGACGCTCGAATTTAACAACACCGTCAACTTTCGCGAATAGTGTGTCATCGCCGCCTTTACCCACGTTTACACCTGGGTAGATCTTAGTACCGCGCTGACGGTACAGGATTGAGCCGCCAGTAACGAATTGTCCGTCCGCACGCTTAGCGCCAAGACGCTTAGAGATTGAATCACGGCCGTTCTTTGTAGAACCTACTCCCTTTTTAGAAGCGAACAACTGAAGATCTAATTTTAATAGCATTTATTCCACCTCCTGCTTTTTGAAGGTAATTTGTATATACTTTCCGTAGTCTTCTGCAATCGTCTGCAATGAAACAACCATGCCTTCAAGCAGAAGCTGCACTTTCTCATTCATGTCATCCTGAAGATCAGGAAGAACACAGCGGAGAAAACCTTCTCCATGGCTGATCTCTGGTGTCACGCCGGTTAGGGCATGGACAGCATTAATGGCCCCGATGGAAACGGCAGATACGCCTGCACAGACAATATCCTTGCCTCTGTTTGCAAAGAATGCATGACCGCTTATTTCAAACGAATGAATATTTCCGGAATCTTTACGAATAATCATTACTTCAATCATCTTAAATCGCCTGATTAAGCGTTGATTTTTTCAATCACAACTTTAGTGTAAGGCTGACGATGACCTTGCTTCTTACGATAGTTTTTCTTCGCTTTGTATTTGAATACAGTGATTTTCTTTTGACGGCCTTGTTTTTCAACTTTAGCTGTAACAGTAGCACCTTCAACTACAGGGCTTCCTACTTTTACGCTGTCTCCGCCAACGAAAAGAACCTTTCCAAAAGTAACTGTTTCGCCTGCTTCAGCGTTAAGCTTTTCGATGTAGATAGCTTGACCTTCTTCTACACGTAATTGCTTTCCGCCAGTTTCGATAATCGCGTACATGAACTGCACCTCCTCTTAGACTAAGACTCGCCATCCCAGGCGCCGACACGAAATGCGGGCTTATGTACCTGTTCTGTGCGGTTGTAGCACGGGTGCGCTACAAACATAACATGAAAATACTATCATATAATGATTAATCATGTCAATAAGAATTATATGATTCTCTTTGTTTGCACCTGAAAGTAACTCTTTTGCGTGCCTTTACAATTATAATGCTTATGGGGCAATTAGGGAAGTGGGAAATACTGCACTAAGAAAAGCGAAAGCGCCTTGGTCAGCCTGCTTTGAACTATCCGAGCTCATTAGCACTGCCAAACTTTCGGATTTCATAAAACGGCTTGCTATTTTCCTTAATGGAAAAAATAATTTTCAAGCCAATGCTGTCTTCGATTCTCTTTTTATGGTCATCATTTTCCCCTGAGAATACCGCTGCTGTGTCTGTAGTGGTTTCGATCAGGACAGCTTCATGGTCATTGCCCCGATGTTCCCACAGTTCTCTTTCCAGCCTGAAGGCAATGGTCTCAGCACTCAGCACTCTTCCGGTTCCCTCGCATACTTGGCACCTTTCAGTAAGTGATTCAGAAATGGCCGGTCTTGTTTTTTTGCGGGTCATCTGAAGGATCCCAAGAGGGGAGAATCCAACAAGATTCGTGCGTCTTTCATCTTTTTTCAGCGCGTTTTCCATTTTGGCAAGAATATGTTTCCTGTCGGATGCTTCTTTCATATCAATAAAATCGATTAGGATCATGCCGCCAATATCCCGGAGCCTGATCTGTCTTGCAGCTTCTTCGGCCGCCATTTCATTGGTTTTTAGCACAGTGTCCCTGCGGTCCTGTTTACCGGCGAACTTCCCGGTATTGACATCGATGACCGTTAAAGCTTCTGCTTCATCAAAAATAAGATATGCGCCATTTTCAAGCCAGACAATTCGTTTCAGCGCTTTATCAATTTCAGCTTCAGCATTAAAAGCAGCGAGGATATTTTCCTTGCCCGTGTACAGCTGAATTGGCAGGCCTGTGTTTTTCACGAGCACATTCTTCAGTGATAAATCGTCCACGGCGATTTCACCGTCAGCCAATTTCTTCGCCTCTTCGATTATTTCCTTAATAAAAGAATCCGCTTCATACACTTTTCCCGGCTTCTTTTTCATTTCCGCTTCCCTTAAAAGGTCCCTGTACTCAACCCTGAGCTTTTCCAGTTCATCCATAAGCTCATTCTCTTTCCTGCTGACGCAGGATGTTCTGAAAATCAGACCTTCATTCTCTTCTTTAGCGCGATATCCAAATTGACGCCAGCTTTCTCTTGCTTTACTATCCTCAATTTTCTTGGAAACAGCAACATATCGGCCGTTTGGCATATAGATCAGTGATTCTCCTGGAAATTCAATTAAACCAGACAATCTTGGTCCTTTCGTGCCCGCAGCATCCTTTTCAACTTGAACAAGTATTCTCTCTCCCTGATGGACAAAAGAAGAGATGCTCCGCTTTTCCTTTACATACAAATCCTCGGCAGAACATACATAAGATGCCAGTTTGTCCCTGTGAAGGAATCCGCTTTGATCTTCACCTATCTCTACAAATGCTGCATTCAACCCAGGCATTACTTTTGCAACGGTGCCTAAGTATATATCCCCAACTGATGAACGATGCTTCGGCTGGTCAATAATTAGCTTTTCGACCCTATTATCTTTTAAAAGCACAAACCGTCGCTCTCTTGATGCATAATTTACAACTAACTTATTCAAAACGATTTCCTCACTTTAAAACATTATTTATTCATGTTAATCAAAATTTGGTCTTCAGTAAACATAAAGCAAATCACCTATTTTAGCTGTCAGCACTTTTTCCGCAAAGCATGCATGCAGCAGTTCATTTTCATCTAATGCACCTTTTTCTTTCCCATCCTTTTCAACAATGATGGGGTGCTTGCATCCCCGCTGAAATCTTTCCAGCACGTCAATAACCAATTCTTCTTCCCGGACAACGATTGGCTTCAATGTCCGAAAGTCGCTGTGCTTCCCATAATACCTTTCGAGAAGAAAACGGATAAACACGAATCGGCTCTGCTTCCATTCATGATATAGCGAAAACACTAAAAAAGCGAGGATTACCCAAATATTCAAGTTAACCGGAGAGGTCAGCAAAGTTAGTATAATGAAACTGATTAGACCCGCAGCCGAAATGAAAAGTGTTTTTCTGTGCGCTTCCGGAAATGCCTGATTAAGAGAAAGCCATAAGAAAACAAGCTTTCCTCCATCCAATGGCCAGACTGGGAGCAGGTTAAAAATTAATATCATTAAATTAAATTGAATAAACAGATGAAACATATCAGCAGACAGCCAGGAAAACTCATAAAATAACAGCGCCGCCCCCATCATCCATATATGCTGAAGCGGCCCTGCTATAATGACTATAATCTCCTCTTTCAGCGGCCGGTTCCCGTGTTCATCCATTTCCGCTACACCGCCAAATGGCAGGAGGGCAATCTTTTTTATTCTCCAGGAATAAAGGGATGCAGCAGCGGCATGCCCCATTTCATGAACAAATATAATCAGGAGCAGCATGCATAATTCCACAAAATGAGCTGTCACAACAGACAGTCCGATAATCGCCCATAACAAAGGATGAATATGAATATGTGTGATTAACCCTGTTATTTTATTCAAATGGGATCACCTGGATCGGATCTATAAAATCATCATCTTTTTTAATCGCGAAATAAAAAGAGCCTTTTTCAGAATCGCCGGCGTCACCCGCCGTACCAATACCTGTACCTTTTTCGACGTATTGATATAAATTCACATTAATTTCAGCTAAATTGCCATACCAGGACTCACTTTTATCACCATGCTGAATAATGACGGTATTTCCAAAACCATCTTTCTTTCCGGCAAACCGGACAAGCCCTTCACTCATTGCCTCAATGGAAGCTTCCTTTCCTGTTTCGATTGTTATTCTCTGTCCATTATCATCAAATTCTTCCAGGATCTTTGCAGAAGCAGGCAAGGCATATTCGCTGTTTTCTTCAACGTTCTTCTCATCACTTTTGCCATTTGAAAATGGCAGCAGAGCAAGCGGTTTACCAAATTGTTCTTCATACCAGCCGGAAACTGCGGCGAATTGAAAATCCTTCTCCATGGCTGTCTTTACAAAATCTCTTGCAGGATCAAAGGTAGCTGCCTGGTTTTTAAAGAGAATGGCAGCGAATAAAAAAATACAGGCAGAAGCAAGCAATTTGAAAAGAAATAGTTCCTTGCGAAATAAAGGGTGGTTTCCCTCTTCAAGCTTGCTCTCGTATGAGGGCAGCTTATTAAACCCGTACCGCTCTTCATCTTCTGTCCAAAGAACCGTTGAATCTTTCTTTTTCGAGAATCTCTCTTTGTCCTTTTTTCTCCGCTCGATTCTCTTTCGTATTTCATCCGCTCTTGAATTCATGATATCCCCACCATTTCTATATAACTCTATTTGTACAAGTTTATGAGTTGTCCAAATAGAGTATGACTTGAAGTGGTGTCCCGAATAAAAAAATAAACCGGAGATGGCTCCCCGGCTTTGGTTCAATAGATATTATTATTTTACTCCAAAAAACTTTTTCAGTTTTGAAAATACACCTTTATTCTCTTCTTCAAGAGGCTGAAGGGGTACAGCTTCACCAAGGATTCTGCGGGCGATATTACGGTAGGAAACCGAAGCTTTGCTGTTAGGGTTTAAAGCAATAGGCTCACCATGATTCGATGCCTTGATTACTTCATCATCATCTGCCACAATTCCGATTAAATCAATCGACAAATGCGCAGTTATTTCATCAACATCAAGCATGTCGCCATTTTTCATCATATGGCTTCTAATTCTATTTATTATCAGTTTAGGAGCCTCTACATTTTCTTCTTTCTCAAGCAAGCCGATAATCCGGTCGGCATCACGCACAGCTGAAACTTCCGGAGTGGTTACAACAATTGCTTTATTTGCACCGGCAACCGCATTTTTGTACCCCTGCTCTATTCCGGCAGGGCAGTCAATGACAATATAATCATAATCCTGCTTCAATTCATCGACCAGCTTTTTCATCTGTTCGGGTGTAACAGCCGTCTTATCACTTGTTTGAGCAGCAGGAAGCAAATACAGCAGATCTTCAAACCGTTTGTCTTTAACCACAGCCTGATGTATTTTACACCGGCCTTCCACGACATCGACCAGATCATAAATAATGCGGTTTTCTAGCCCCATTACCACGTCAAGATTTCGAAGGCCAATGTCTGTATCCACCAGGCACACTCGTTTTCCCTGAAGGGCCAGAGCAGTACCTACATTTGCGGAAGTAGTCGTTTTTCCGACTCCGCCTTTTCCGGACGTAATGACAATCGCTTCTCCCATCCTAGCTTCCCCCTTGCAATCTAGTTATATTAGGTCTCAGATGCATCAAAACTTGTAATCTATCTACTGTAATTTGATCATTTTCATCAATGTAAGCACATTCCATTTCCCGTTTTTCTTCCTCCTGATCATTGTCAGGGGCACGGTTAATACAATTGCTGATTCTTAACTGGGACGGCTTCATAAGCGAAGCTACCACCACGGCTTCATTATTTCCATGGCATCCGGCATGTGCAATGCCCCTTAGAGCCCCCATTACAAAGATGTTTCCTCCTGCCATAACAGTGCCTCCTGGATTTACGTCTCCGATGAGAAGCAAATCTCCAGGAGTTTCGAGAACCTGTCCCGAACGAATTACCTTCGCAACAGATACAATTTCGTTTTCTTCCTTCTGTTTTTCAGCTTCTTCTTTGGTAATGACATTGGAGCTTATAGACTCAACGATCAGGTTCTTCTTTTGCCTGATTAACTCCTTCAATTCTTCCTGCTGCTCTTCTGTTAGATAACGGTTGCCGACTTGTACCCTAACGGAAAGAAGCCGGTCTTCAACAGATCTGGAGTTTTCTGAAAGCTTTCTGTCAAGCTCTTTCTTCAGCTCTCCATAAGAGCAGGAATCATCAAGATGCAAAGTCAGTCCATCTTTCGTGCCTTTTATAGTAACGTTTTGGTTTTTTTTCATTTCAAGATGTTCACCTCAATGATAAGAAACACATTCGTGCTGATGCACTCTATTTTTAAGCAGGCATTTACTTCAATTACAGCCCGAGGAGAGATTTTATAAAAAATATGTCGATTTTCCTTATCCTTATTTGCCCATAAAGGTAGAATTCGACAGAAACCTTCTAAATCCCTTTTTTACTGAAAATTATTCATTTAAAAGAAACCGGATTAATCCGGTTTCTTTCTCTCATTGTGAAATTATAACACTTCAAACAATTATTCGTTTAAGCTGTCTGCAAATTTTTCAGAAAGTCTTTTAAATGGGTAGACAGCTATAATAATAAAAATGGCATTCAATATAAGAGTAGGCAGGAGACGGGCCGAAAGAAAGACTGCAAATTCCATATCTGTATGGTGAATTAATAAGTTCATCTGGTAAACACCGGCCTCAAGGAGGGTGATGCCCAAAAGCACAATTATGGAAGCCATCGCTATATTCGTCTGAAGAATTCTCATTAGTTTAGTTGTAATAAAAGCAATGACCGGAAATAGAAACAAATAAATTCCGATAATTTCAACATATACAATATCAAAAAGGAGCCCGAATAATAGGCCGTAAAGAATTCCGTGCTTTTTTGAGCCAAAAATAGTCAAAAAAAGCAAGGCAGCCATTAAAAAACGGGGAACGGCTATTTTTCCACTGCCTAATAAATCATGCGGAGTTACTTGAACAAATATGCTTTCACCAATAAATAAGGCCAGGAGAATGAGAGGAAGAAGGAATCTTCTCACAGTTCCTCCTCCTTCTCATCAATCATTTCCATTAGTTCAGGCTGGGATGCCCCTCTTTTAACGACCATTACATGTCCGATATCATAGAAGTCTGCTCCTGGCTTAATATATGCGGTTTGAGTCAGACCAAATTCATCCGGAACTACATCTACAACCTTCCCAATCGGAAGGCTCTCAGGGAAAACACCGCCCAGACCTGATGTAATAACGTTTTGATCCTTTTCAACCTTCGCATCATAAGGAATCTTCTTAAGCAAAAGAAGACCTTTATCATCATCATAGCCTTCAATCAGACCGAAAAAGTTATTCTCGCCTGCCTGAATCTTAGCTGAGATGCGATTGGTCGGATCCATTGAACTAAGAAGCTGGACGGTTGAAGTAAATGTATTACTGCTTTTTACTTTGCCAATCAGGCCTTTTGAGGTAATGACCGCCATGTTCGGTTCTATTCCGGCATTTTTCCCCTTATTTATAATAAGCAATTCATGCCACCTGTCGGGATTTCTTCCTATTACTGTTGCCTGCTTTGGCTCAAATTCACTTAAAGAATCTTTCTTATCCAAAATCTCCCGCAGTTCCGTATTATCCTTTTTCAGCCTCTGAACCTCAGACTCAAGTCTTGCAAGTTCATCCAGCCTTTTTTTCAGATCTTTATTTTCTTTGTATGTATTTTGCAAGTCTTCGACATTTTCAAAGAATCCCGCCACATAATTCACAGGGCTGGAAACAGCATTTTGTATAAACCCGGTAGTATCTTTTAAAAATTGTTCAGGCCAGGTCAAATTTTCTCTATCCTTTAAAGAAAATCCAATCAATGCCACGAGAATAATAATGCTGACAAGCAAAATAATCAGGCGTTTGTTCAGAAAGAACTGTGGCATTCTTTACACCTCGAATAGTATTTTTTCAGGAAATCCTGCGCCATTTAGGCACTGCTCAACAAAATATAACATATATCTGCAAAGATATCATTTTATGCTCAATAAAAAACCAAATTTGAGCCCATACACTTGAGAGAAGTGAATGGGCTTTAATATTTTTTCTTATTCAGAACTCTGTTACCTGGATTCTTTAGCTTTTGTTTTGAATAAATCGATATGGTCAAGCGCTTTTCCGGTCCCAATTGCAACACAGTCCAATGGATTTTCTGCAATAAGGACAGGCATTTTCGTTTCTTCGCTGATCACCTTGTCCAGATTGCGCAGAAGCGCTCCTCCGCCAGTCAGGACAATACCCCGGTCCATAATATCTGCTGCCAGTTCAGGAGGGGTTTTTTCAAGAGTATTTTTTACTGCATCCACAATAGCATATACTGTATCATTCAAAGCTTTTGAGATTTCTTCAGCAGTAATTTCAATTGTTTTTGGCAATCCTGTTAACAGATCGCGTCCGCGAATTTCCATGTTTTCGACGCCTTCCGGATCTCCCGCAGAGCCTACCTCCACTTTAATTGTTTCTGCTGTACGGTCACCGATCATCAGATTGTAATTTTTGCGGATATAATTGATAATTGCATCATCCATTTCATCACCGGCAATGCGGATCGATTGGCTTGTAACAATCCCCCCCAGGGAAATAATGGCAACTTCAGTAGTCCCTCCACCAATATCAACTACCATGCTTCCTGTAGGTTCCCAAACAGGAAGATTAGCTCCGATTGCTGCGGCGAACGGCTCTTCAATGGTATAAGCATCGCGGGCGCCTGCCTGGCGGGTTGCATCGACAACAGCGCGCTCTTCAACGGCTGTAATACCTGATGGTACACAAACCATTACATATGGCTTCCCTGAGAAGAAACTCTTATTTTTATTGGCTTGTTTAATATAATATTTCATCATGACAGCGGTGGTCTCATAATCGGCAATAACGCCATCCTTCATTGGACGCAGCGCAACAATATTGCCGGGAGTACGGCCGATCATATTTTTAGCGTCATTACCGACGGCTACAATATTTTTAGTATCTGTCTGCAGTGCCACTACTGACGGCTCTCTGACAACAATTCCTTTTCCTTTAACATAGACAAGCGTATTAGCTGTTCCTAAATCTATTCCAAGGTCTCTAGTACCGATTCCAAACATAAATGGTATCTCCCTTTCTGATACAAATTGCTCATTTTCCTAAGTAAGGTTTTTTAATGGAATTTTCTTTTATTTTTCTAGTACAATCCGCCTCCAAAAATGCAAGGCATCTCAAAAATCATAACCAATATTATATCTTAACGTCAAACAAAAACATAGTGTTATAAATACCCTTTTTCCTTTAAACTGACAAATTTATTTTCACCGATGATCAGATGGTCCAGCACATCGATGCCGATTATTTTTCCGGACTCTGCAAGTCTTTTGGTTACTTCAATGTCTTCCCTGCTTGGAGTCGGATCGCCGCTCGGATGATTATGAATACATATGATGGACGCAGCCGACCTGCGAAATGCCTCCTTAAAGACCTCTCTGGGATGAACGATTGAAGCATTCAAGCTCCCAATAAAAATGGTCTGCTTATGAAGCACCTGATTTTTTGTATTTAAATAAAGGCATACAAAATGCTCCTGAGACAAAAATCGCATTTCATGCATGACATAATTTGCCCCATCCTCAGGCGAACGGATACTATATCTGTCATCATATGTGAGCTTTGAAATTCTCCGGCCAATTTCAACTGCTGCCAGCACCTGAATTGCTTTAGCCGATCCTATTCCTTTAATGGACGTTATTTCATCCAGGGATGCATCCTTTAACAGCCGAAGTCCTTCAAAATGGGTAAGAAGCCTATTGGCTAATTGCAGAACTGATTCATCTTTCGTGCCTGTTCTGAGTAATATTGCTATCAGTTCGTGATTGGACAAGCTCTCTGGACCATTTTGGACAAAGCGCTCACGAGGGCGCTCATCCTGAGGAAAATCTTTAATTAAAAGAGAATCTGTTTGCATATTGTCCTCCCTAAACTCTGGGCTCAGGGAGTTGAAGATGAATGAAGTATATTAAGGAAGCGAATAACCCGCTTTCCTCAGTTCACGAACCGTTCTTGAGACAGGAAGACCGACAACAGAGAAATAATCTCCGCTTATACTTTTTACAAGCATGCTGCCAATGCCTTGTATCCCATATGCCCCTGCCTTGTCAAAGGGTTCACCGGTGCCAATATAAGAGTTAATTTCTTCATCTGTTAACCCCCAGAACACCACATCAGTTTTTTCGTAAAATGTAATAGCATTTTTTTCAGGCGTCAAGATTGATACACCTGTGTAAACAGAATGAATGGTTCCAGACAGACTTTTCAGCATAGTGAAGGCTTCCTTGCTGCTGCCTGGCTTTCCTAAAACAGCGCCGTCCTTAACAACCACTGTATCTGACCCAATAACATATGAATCAGGGTGCTTATTAAATACAGCATTTGCCTTTCTATGGGCAAGCTCCTTCACGATCTCTCCTGGTGTCAGCACTGGATCAAAACTTTCATCGACATCACTGCTGGAGACTTCAAATTGCAAATGAAGATTTTCAAGAAGTTCTTTTCGCCGCGGGGAAGAAGAGGCTAAAATGAGGTTTTGCATGTAATCACCTTACCTTTATGTATCATATTGGGAGATACAGGTTAATCGTATCAAAAAATTGCCAGACAAACAATTTTAAAGAAGATATTTCGGTATTTTCATATCAAATAATGACAAAAAGAAAGAGTCTGTCTAAATTTCCCGAACAGACTCCGCTTAATATGTGATATTTCCCAGAAAATATTCGAATCTTATAACCTTATGGCACAATATGCCGGGTCCTTACTGCCCGCCTGACTGAAGCAGTGACTGATAAGCGGCAAGAAACCCAAGCAGGTGCTCCTGAATTTTACCGGCTGATGCAGCATCACCTGACTGCTGGTAAGTTTCCAGTTGCTTTGAGGCATTCAATAGTTCTTCTCTAACCGAAATCAGGCTTTTATTTTTAATTTGATCCGCTTCCAGTTCATTCACTGTCTTTCTGTAGCTTTCTATTTTTTCAGCCGTTTCAGGAGTTATGGAACTGCCGAGAGTGGCACTGGCTGCACCTTCTGACAGGCTTTGATATAAAGCAGGAGCAATTTCAGCCAGTTTTTTCTCTTCGGCATTTACTCCTTCAATTGCTTTGCCTTCAAAGGTTACTTCTTTAGCAAATACATCAATGTCCTTGCTTTTAAGATCAGCTCCTATTTCCTTCGCCTCATCAAGGCTGTCTGATACCCCTAAGAAAAGATAAGTCTGCTCTCCCATTGTTATGGATTGGCTATAAACCCCCTTTTGAGAGTTGGCATCCTTGATTTGCTGTGCTGCTTCGCTGTTCGAAAAAACGCCACCTTGAACTACATATGTTGCAATCGTTTCTAAACCCGCCGATCCTGCAGGAGTCTGCTGACTTGCTTCTGCCGGCTTTTCATTGATTGGAGGCGCCGCCACAGTTTCAGCAGCCTGATCTGTAAATACCAGCTTCAGCATGATGAATCCGAAGCTTGTCCCAAGAAGGACCGCAAAAAAGACAGCGAGAAAAATGGAAGTTAAGAATCCTTGCTTATTTCTTCCCCGGAATTTCCTGGCAAGTGTACTCAGACTATTTTTAGCTGGTGATTTAGGAGGAGCTGCTATTTTATATTCCTTTATATCCGCATCTTCCGTTTCCTCAGGCAGAATCCAGTCAAAGCTGTCATCCGCCTCTTTGCCGGCAGCTGTCTGTATGGAAGCGAAAAATTCAGTTTGATCCTGCTTTTTCTGTCTATCCAGCTGTCTCGGATCCCATGATTTTTCCTTCATTTCTTCCTTTTTCTCCTGAAACGGACGGTCCTTGCCATTAATCTTTATCGTGATTGTTTTTTCGCTTTTAGACTTGTCCACATCTCATCCTCCCTTCCGCACCGTTTCCTGAATTGTTTCCATCCTAACATAATGGAAAAAAAAAATAACAAGACTTTTGTCGTCTTGTTACGTAAGGATTTCGTCAAATTTTTCATTCGGATTTTCGGCTAATTCTCAGTAATGAATTCGGGATCCAATTTATTTATGGGAATACCTTCATTGCCATCTGAGTAGCATAAACTCCGCTTTTCTCCTCTAAAGCAAACAGCGGCTATCGATTTCCCGCTGACAACAGCATAGGTACTCTCAGAAGGCTGCAGCAGATTTTTTGTATCAGGGTCCCTGATTGGTTCAATGAAGTCAGCATCAGCGAGCATTGAATATGTTACTTTTTCCGGCAGCATACTTCCGCTGATGATTTCATTTCTTATATAAAGTTCCGCTGATTCCTTTAATGCAAGAGCATTTCCCACAAATGCCTGATCTTTCACTCTTTGAACGACATTATTAACTGAAATGACGGCAATTAAAGAAATGATGCCCAATATGACTATGACGGCCAGCACTTCAATCAATGTAAACCCCTTATTGTTTAGTCTAGCAGCAGTTATCATATACTAGACCTCTCTTCGTTTTTTGGTTAAGGTGTTTGATTATCCTCCTCAGCTTCCAGTTCAGAGAAGCTGCTTAATGGATTTTTTTTATTGGATATTCTCGGAGTATCCAAAGGAGGGAGCTCTTTCTGCAGCTCTGCCAGTTCAGGGTAGTAATAGGCCGCTATCGCCAATTCAAATTCAACCATCTGGTCCTCCTGCATAACACTCACAATTTCATCAAAGCCCGTATATTTCAAGCTTTCTACCTTTAGGACCCTTTTTAAATCCAATAAATTCTTAATAAAACTTTCCATTTCAAAATAAGTATCTGCCTGCCCGTTTAGGACAATCGAAACCTTTTTAATGCCATTTGGCAGCTTCTCTTCTATCAATGGATCTGTTTCTGAGATTTCTTTCGAATCCTCCGTTTCAGAATTTTCTTCTTGAGGCTGATTTTCTTCTTCTTCAGAAAGGTCGATTTCTTCATCACTTTCAGTACCATTCATCTTCATTTCTATGATATTAACATCTGAAATAATTTCAGATTTTTCGATATCCAAAAGAAGCTGATCCAGAAGCCTTTTGACAGGAACCTGCTTTTGAAGCTCTACCGTACTCAATACGGTCTGCTCATTCAGCTGCTGAAGATTATTCTCGATAATGGTTAATTGCTGAGTGGCCATTTGCAGCTCAGACTGCTTCCTGTCCATTTTTTCGTTCACCGGCTTTATAAAGAGATAATAACTTCCAAATCCTATTCCCGATATAAAAACCAATGCAAGCAAAACATATACAAGCTGTTTCTTGGAAATTTCCCGGTTCACGGAGAATCAGCCCCTTCCTCTTGCTGAGCGGAGGAATCCTTCTCCTCTGTACCTTTGGTTTCATCCATATCGGCGGTCTCATTAAGCACTGCCGGGTTAATTCTTAATTCAAATTCTGCATAATACCTCGGCTGTATGTTTGCCTGTTTTCTAAGTTCAGCTGCTTCGTCTTTTAAGATGTCTGCAGTTTTAGCTTCGCTTATAATCGCTTCATCAACCCAAGGCAATTCTGTCAGACTATGCAAATAATAGGCAGCCTCGCTTTTCGCGTCAAATTGAACAATCTGATTGACCTTATTTTCTTCATCCAGCTCAAACTCAATCACGAATCCTCGTTCAGGAAGAAGCCTGGTGAACTGTTTCATAAGGAAGACCAATTCGAATGGCTGCTTTTCTGCCCATTCAATGGCAATTTTCAGCTCTTCTGCCGCATTGGAAGATTGGTAGTCTGCAAGCTTTGCCTGCTGAGCTTCAAGAATTTCAGTTGTTTGGGTTATTCTCTTGTCAATTTGAAGAATCTCAGTGTTTTTCTTTTCAACTGTTAAATACACAAACAAGAATGCAGCAATAAGCAAGACAACAATAATACCCACAATAATATAGATGTTTTTGGTTCTTTTTTCCCTTTGAGGAAGAAGATTAATGTCAACCTGCATGCGCTATCCCTCTTTTAAGCCAAGTCCAATATTCACATGGAAAGCTGATTGCTTCAGCAGCTCATACTGTCCGCTGTTCAAGCAGTCCTGGAAAGAAGCAACTGGCACTTCCATTCTGTTTTTTATATCCCTATGAATGTTCTCAAACCATGGGTGGTCGCCGGTTACGATGATCTTGCCAATTTGGCGCTGTCCCTGATTTAATGAATACCGGTAAAAATTCATTACTTTTTCAATGTCATTGTAAATATCCAATAGGGGATGCAGCACTTCTTCTTCTTTGCCGCCGTATTCCAGCTTCTTTTCCCCATTAGGCATTGCTGCTGTTACCCACTTGGTTAAGTCAGTCTCAATCGCGATGTTTCTCATAAATACCGGGATGTCTGATTCAAAAATGCTGCACACTGCAGAATTCAGATCAATCTGAATGAGCATAACAGCTTCTGATTGCTGTTCTTCAAAATAGCTGCAATAAAGACGAAACAGTGCGAGAGAAGAGATATCTGCAGCTGCGGGACGGAGTTTGGCATCCTCGAATAGTTCGGTATATTTCATGACAATCTCTTCAGGAGCAGCGAACAGCAGGATTTCGGATGAATCTTTCTGATTTGAACTGAGAACATGATAATCAAAAACAGGCTCTTCAAAAGGCAGATGTATGCTGGTGCCAAGTTCCATATATAAATAGCCTTTAATCTCATCCTCCTGGACATCCCCCGGTATGGTCAGCTTTCTCAATACAATAAAAGGATCAGGTACAGTAAAATATACCTGCCTGTTTTTTATTTTCCACTCATTGACGCATTCTTCAAGGATAAGAGTGAGTGTATCATAATCCAGGATCTTCCCATCCTTAATAATCCCCGGCGGCAGAAACCGTTCATCCCATCTTGCCAGATCCAAATCACGCTGACTTTTCAATTCCGCATAACGAATAACATGGTCTTTGATAATTAAATTTACATGTTTCTTTTTTCCGGGAAGAAATCGCATTGCCATGATGAAAAACTCCTTATTTATGTAAGATTTGCCTAGGGAAAAATAAGAGCCGGAATAGTCCAGCTCTTATTTCAAAATGCCATGCCCTTTATAAGAATGAATGAAAGTACCACTCAATTATTTCTCTGCCATAAAAATAAGCCAGTAAAGTCCCAATCCCAATGAATGGGCCAAAGGGGATAGGCTTGCCTTTTTGGACAATTCCTAAAATCATGCCAAGGCCGCCAATGGCGGCACCGAATAATGTAGCAAGAAAAAATGAAAGCAAAACAAGCTTTACACCTAAAGCAATGCCTATGACGGCATACAGCTTAATATCTCCTCCGCCCATTCCGCCTTTGCTGATGACAGCTATCAGCAGGAGAAGGAAGAAACCGAGTCCTGCACCTGCTAAGCTGTCCCACCATGGAGAGAGCGGGATGAAAATGCGTTCTGCTATTAAGACAGCAGCAAAAAACAGCAAAACTTTATCTGGAATAATCATATATTTAAAATCAGATACAAACACAATAATTACAAGAGAAATCAGCGTCCAGGCAACAAATAATTCAGCAGTCCAGCCCATAATCATTGGTGCAGCGGCAAACAAGATTCCTGTTGAAAGCTCAACAGCCGGATATATGGCTGAAACCGGCGCCTTGCAGCGCCGGCACTTTCCGCCAAGAAATATATACGATAAGACTGGAACAAGCTCCAAAGGTGATAGAGTATGCTTACAGTGCGGGCAATGGGACCGCGGTGCTGCAATTGACTGGTTTTGCGGGATTCTTAGGCCTGCTACGTTGTAGAAGGAGCCTAGGATGGTACCAAATAATAATATTAGTATATAAACGCTATACATTTATATTAGGAGCCTGATTCTTCTTTCTTTTTTGGATCGTTGCCACTGAATTCGAGTAATTCATCCTCAGTTACAGTACTACTATTATTTACTATACTAGAACCTTCATGACCAACTAAAGAATATGAAAATTTTCCACTATCTTTATCTTTTGTAACTTTAACAGTAAAAGAATCATCTTTAACTTTTTCTAAGTACGATTCCAAATCTTCATGGGTTAAATCTTGTGCTTTTGGATTTGTTGTCACAAATAATTTTGCTGCATTTACAATCTGAACTGCCTCCGAAACTTTAGCATCATTTTTTGTCTTATTAATTAATCCACCTATACTCGGAACAGCAATCGCCGCAATAATCCCCAAAATAACAATAACCGCAAGCAATTCAATTAACGTTAAACCTTTTTGATCTTTAAGTCGTTTTCTTAAATTCTTAATCATTTTTACTCTCCCTCTCAAACTAGTAGTTTATTTTACCTATTATGGTACTATTATACTAAATACTATAACTATGAACAGTCGAATTTTTTAATATTTTGTAAATTTTTATCCAACATGCTGGAAGATTTCAAACATCGGCACCATAATAGAGGTGACTATAGTCCCGACGATGCTGGCCAGAAAGACAATCATGAGCGGTTCAATGAGTGATTTTAATCTGTCTGTGGCGCTTTCTACTTCTTTTTCGTAAAAGTCAGCTACCTTCCCGAGCATCGCATCCAGTGATCCGGACTCTTCCCCGATCGCAATCATTTGCGATACCAGCGGCGGGAAGACCCAGTGTTTCTTCATTGGTTCCGTCAGAGACTTCCCCTGCTCAAGTGAATCTCTTGATTTCGCAATCACCTTTGCCATTACTTCATTTTCTACAATGCTTTCGACAATGCTTAGGGCCTGCAGTATCGGCACAGAGCTTGAAAATAACGAGCTTAAGGTTCTTGTCATTCTTGCTATGGCTGCTTTCTGAAGAATCTTCCCGAAGATCGGCATCCTCAGCAGGAAATAATCCAGATAATATTTACTAGCTTTATTGTTGCGAATAAACACAATGCTCATAAAGAAAGCCAAAAATAAGATGATGACAAACCACCAGTATTGCTGCATAAACTCACTGGAGCTGAGAACAAATTGTGTAATGGCAGGGAGTTCTCCTCCGAAATCCTTAAACATTTCCACAAAAGTAGGCACAACAGAAACGAGCAGAAAGATAACTACTGCAACAGCTATTATGCCGACAGTTATCGGATAGGCAAGCGCTGATATGATTTTCTGCTTTGTGTAGTGCTGCTTTTCAAAATGGACTGCAAGCCTTTCAAGCGTTTCGTCCATGTTTCCGCCTGCTTCCCCTGCTTTGATCATATTGACGAACATTCCGCTGAAGATTTTTTTATGCCTTGATGCAGCATCTGAAAGCGGAAGTCCATCACGCAAATCCTGTTCGACAGCTATTAATGCCCTCTTAAGTGCTTTGCTTTCAGTTTGCTTCGCAAGTATAGCCGTTGATTCTACCACTGTGACCCCCGCATTCAGCAAGGTGGCAAACTGGCGCAGATAGATGACAAAGTCCTGGAGCTTGACCGGATTGCCAATTGTTATTTCTTTTGTTAAAAACGTCTCCGGTACTTCCTGAACATCCTGAATCCTTATACCGCTTTCCTTCAGCTGAAGCATGGCTTCCCTTTTAGAAACAGCTGTCACGATTCCAGTTTTCTTCCCTTTGCGGTCACGCCCGCTGTATTTATAGCGGGGCATGATCAGTCACCTTTTCCTGTATATACGGCAATGCTGATTCTTTGGCGATTTTTCCGCTCTCCAATAGAGAAGTAATACTTGTCTCGAGTGTATGCATTCCCTGGGCACGTGACGTTTGCATCACATTGATGATCTGGTAGATCTTTTCATTTCTGATCAGGTTTGCCACAGCAGAATTATTCATAAGCACTTCTGTAGCTGCGTGACGGCCCTTCCTGTCTGCTGTGAGAAAAAGCCGCTGCGATATAATCGACACTAATACAGAAGCAAGCTGTATTCTGATTTGCGCCTGCTGGGAGGGCGGAAATACATCGATAATTCGGTTAATCGTAGCTGGAGCACTTGAGGTATGCAGTGTGCCAAGCACCAAATGGCCAGTTTCAGCCGCTGTTATGGCTGTCTGGATGGTTTCCAGGTCACGCATTTCCCCTACAAGTATTACATCCGGGTCCTGGCGCAAAGCAGCTCTTAATCCATTTGCGAAATGTTTTGTATCAAATCCCACTTCCCGCTGGTCAATAATGCAATTTCCATGCTTATGAAGATATTCAATTGGGTCCTCAAGTGTAATAATATGCTTCCTCATCATCTCGTTCATGTAATGAATCATTGAAGCCAGTGTCGTTGATTTTCCGCTTCCCGTCGGCCCTGTCACCAGAACCAGCCCCTGCGGCTTTTCCGCCACTTTCTTTAAGACAGGAGGAAGCCCCAGTTCTTCTAAAGCAGGAATTCGTGTAGGAACAACACGGATGGCCAGTGAAATGCATGACCGCTGAAAATAAGCGTTGACTCTGAAACGGGATAGCCCGGGTATTCCATAAGAAAAATCCAGCTCGCCATTCTCCTCAAACTTTTTCCATATGTTTGAAGGAATAATGGCTTTAGCCATACCCTCGGTATCTTCCGGACGCAAACTCTCTTTCCCATACTTTTTTAAATCACCATTAATCCGTATGACAGGAGGAACCCCAACGGTCAAATGCAGATCCGAAGCCTTCAGCTCATACGCTGCCCTCAACAGATAATCTATTTTTGTCTTCATACATTACTCCTAATCAGGTATAGCTACCCGTAATACTTCTTCGGTAGTTGTAATGCCCTGTTTTACTTTTAGCAATCCATCATCAATAAGAAAAACTGTTTTATTTCTTATTGCGTAATCCCGGAGTTTTGTAAATGATTCACCATTCATAATGATTTTTCGCATCTCATCATTAATAACCAGCACTTCATGAATGGCAATTCTTCCTTTATAACCAGTCATATTGCAGGAGGAACAGCCTTTCCCCCGCACAACCTTCTCCAGTTTTATGCCTCTTTTTGCAAAAATCTCGATTTCCCGCTTAGCCGGCTGCTGCTCCTCGGAACAATCTCGGCAGACTTTCCTTACGAGCCGCTGTGCCACAATTCCGCTCAAAGACGATGCAACAAGGAACGGTTCAACACCCATATCCAGAAGACGGGTGATGGAGCCTAATGAATCATTTGTATGAAGTGTACTTAGCACAAGATGTCCAGTCAGTGATGCTCTAATTGAAACTTCCGCCGTTTCCCTATCCCGGATTTCCCCTACCATAATGATATTGGGATCCTGACGCAGAATGGCCCGCAAACCTTTTGCAAACGTCATCCCGACATTGGAATTTACTTGAATTTGATTAATTCCTTCAAGCTGATACTCAACGGGATCTTCAACCGTTATAATATTTACTTCTTCACTGTTCAGGCGATTTAAGGCCGCATATAAAGTAGAAGATTTCCCGGAACCGGTAGGACCGGTTATTAAAACAATGCCTGTAGGCTTTTCAATCATTTCTATGAATCTCTGAAGATTTAATTTATTGAAGCCAAGTTTATGGATGTCATTCAACGCACTGCTTAAATCCAGCAAACGCAGCACAATTTTTTCGCCGTACACCGTGGGCAATGTGGAGACCCTCAAGTCTACCGGATGAAAATCAATATTAATCTTTATTCTTCCATCCTGAGGAATTCTGTGTTCAGTAATATCCAGATTAGACATGATTTTTATGCGGGCTGAAAGCACACTCTGCATATGCTTAGGAAGAACACGCTCCGTTCTTAAAACGCCATCGATCCGGTATCTGATCAGCACCTTTGTTTCCTGGGGATCAAGATGGATATCACTTGCCTTTAAAGCAGCTGCACTGGCAATGATCTGATTGACAAGCCTGACGACAGGCGAATCTTCATCAGCCATCTGATTATCTTCTGCTGCATCCAGATTCCCCGCTGTTCCCAGCAGTTCCTCAAACCCTTCATTCATATCGTAATATTTATTGATTGCCCTGAGAATGTCATCTTTTGTGGCAATGGCTGCTTCAATTTGAAAGCCTGTTGATAACCGCAAATCATCAATTGTGTAAAAGTCCATAGGATCTGCCATAGCTACAAATAACTTCTCTCCGTCTTTCTTTAATGGAATGAGGAGATTCCGCTTCGCCACATCTTTTGGCACAATGCTGAAAAGCTTTGTATCAAAGGGATAGCGATACAAGCTGACATGGGGAATTCCAAGCTGAAATTCAAGAACCTCAATCAGCTGCTGTTCTGTAATAAATCCTTTTTGAAGCAATACATCACCGAGCTTTTGATTGGAATCCTTTTCTCTTAAAGATGTTTGAAGCTGTTCCCCGGTGATAAGGCCGGAGTCAACCAGCAAATCTCCCAGTCTCTTGCGCATCTGCTTCATACCCACCACTGCCTTACCTTTTTATTTGACGGCTTCATTATCCAGTCCCCAAAGATCTTCATCATTTTCATTTGCATTCTTACCGGTTCCTTTATTGCTGTCTGTTTCATTTTGCTTATTGTCAGGTTTCTGTTCAGCTGACGATTTTTCATCATCCGATTCTGATTTCTCATCCTCAATGCTTACACTGTTTTCAGGCTCAATTTCCGCCGGACCAGCGTCCGCCTTATCTTTTTTAATAGCCAGACTGTATATGAGAACCTCATGTACTGGCGGATAGAAGTCTTCCGCAATTTTCTCGGTGCTTATTATTTTTCCAGACCCGTCCAACTGATCGCGAAATACATTTATCAGGATGCCCTCTTTGCCTTCAGCTCCGATTCGTTTTTGTCCAAATGGCAGCTTGGCATCTATTTGAATAATCGTTTTCGGCTTAAAAGTCTGCTTATCTTTAAGAGAAGGCTGATACGTGTAAATCGTCTTAGGCCCCTTAACAGAAACATACAAAAGCTTATCAAGCTGCTGAAAATTAATCACATATTTATGATCATTTGGATTAGTAAAAATGAAATCCATTTGTTTCTCAGAGTCCACTCTGGCCTCAAAACCCGGTTCAATATATCCCGGAAGCAGCCTTCCAGTATGCCTTTCTGTAATCATAAAGTTGGTGTTCAGCAGGGCTTTGTATAGAGCAGATGAGATGATGCTCATTTCGTCTGCCTCGAACTGCAGACCTCCTCTTTCTTCAGCCACTTCAAGAAAAGAAATCTGCGAGTGCGGAGCAACTTCGATGCTGGCCTTATTGCCTTCCCACATATTGATAACACTTTCTTTTCCGGAGATTTTAGTTGAAGATTCAGCAATCACCTCATCCTCAATAAGATCTCCGGATAAATAATTTTGCAGTTTTATCGTATGATTGCCACTTTCAAGCAGGGACGCATACATCAGAAGGTCAGCTATAAGTGTCTCGCGGTCGAGGCCCTCTGCATAAAACTCCGGGAGTATTTCTAACAGAATAGCATCAAGCTTTTCTTCATCTATTTTTGCGATAAGCTGATTTTTTTTGCCTGAAAGTGCCAGAGAGATACTTTGTTGTAGATCAAATTGATAAAAAGACGGGATGTCCTTGACTTCTTTTGTTACTTCCTGAAATTGCATTGACAAAGCCGTTTCATTAACCCATTGGGCCTGTTTTTCAGATATATAGGATAACGCCCGGGCCTTGTCCATACCTGTTACATCTTCGTTTCCGATAAAAGTTCCGGAATCAAATTCGCTTTGATCAGAAAAAATCTTTCCGTATGCTGCAGTTCCAAAATATGAAAAGCTAAATATAAACGAGGTACAGAGTGCCGTAATCAAAAACAGCTTAATAATCTGAGGATTCCTCACATTGAGCTTCCTCCTTCAATTATGCGTTCACATTCATTGACAGGTTTACAACCACATTAGGGCCTGCTTCTTGTGCCTTTTGTACATCCTGCTCGGATAAAACCCGGCCGGACGGAAATAGTATATTTCCATTTAAGTCATAGATATCTGCTTCTAATTCTTTGCCTACTAATAATTCCATTTGTTTGTTTTTCAATGATTGGATCTGATCCATGTTTTCGCCTTCACTTGGAAGAGCTTCATTGCTCATTACAGGGTCCAGCAATGATACACTGTTTAGAAATCTTTCAGATGCGTCTTCTTTTACAATAAGAATATCCTTACCGTATGTTAAGATTTCTTCAGCAGCTAATACTGCGGAATCATCTGAAAGCTGAATTTCAACACCCAGTATATTTCCTGTATCTTCATCTGTGTAAAACTCCGCTGTTTCCCCCAATAATTGTCCTTTTCGTGTCATCACCTTAGTTTGGGTAATACGAATCTTTTTGTTTACCAGCTGATTTGCAATTGGGATTTCATTTAAATCAATTACCGCACGGTCACTTTCTACAGTTACCGCGTATTCTCCAATACCAATAATTTTTTTGAATGGAATGGCCTTTACACTGACTTGCCAATCTTCGTGCTCGATTGTTAAGAAATCGATTGAACCTTTTTCAGGATTTATGACTAATGTTTTCACTGTCCCAATTTCCTGGCCTTCCTGAATAGATATAATAGGCAGACCTGTAATTTCTGTGCTTTTTTTCATCTTAACATCACCTTATTTATAGTTTTTAATCTTGGCTGCAGCATAGGACTTCTGGATAAATCTGATTTCCTCAACAAGGACAGGATAAGCAGAAAATCTGGCTTCAAGACCTTCGGTAAATTCCAATAATTTATCAAACTCTTTATGAATGATATAGTGATCAAATAGTAATCTCGCAAATGTGTAATAATCAGATGGCTGCATATTAGGATTAAGGCAGCCAATTACTAACATTTCGTAATTATCTTTATCCAGGTTATTCCGGGCCAGCTCAAGCTGTGGTGCAATCAGCTGGAACATCTGATTCTGGAATCCTGCTCTGTTTTTCTGATCAGCAGTCTGCATTTTCTCTTCTAAAGCAGTTTCCCGCTCATGTTCATCGTCTCTTCCGATTTCGGTTTCAGTAGCAGACGCCGCTTCATCAATATATGAGGAAGAGTCATATTCACTTGAATCCTCCGAATCGAATTCATGCTCTCCAGCCGGAATCACAGATCTGGTGTCATCAGAATCGACCATCGGATTAATACTTTCAAAGTATTCTTCTAGTACATTATCGGAAACCTTTATCTCATCTTGAACAGCCAGATCTTCTGTTCCATTAATTACCACATCAGAATAAACGGAACTTCCCATTTCTTCATTCATCATATCTTCCAGTTCTGCCAGATAATCGATCTCCGGAATGGCTGGATCCAACGTGTTCTCCTCTGTATCTTTTTCGTCTATTTGCGGAGCATGATCCTCATTTGCTCCTTCTAACAGCATAATTTCAATTTCATCCAAATTTAGATCATCGTGATGACTTACTTCTTCTGAAGGATCTGCAAAAATATTTTCTATAACTAAGTCAATTTGACTATTCGTATTTTCTTCGTTGCTAAAATCTATTAAGTCTAATTCTGCAGGACCTTCTTCTGATTCCTGCTGAACCAGTATAGGCAAAGCTGGTTTATCTGCCTCCTGGTCAGATGCATTTTTTTCATTCAAATTCTCATTCCCAATTCCTGTTTCCATTATGACTGTAGAGAAAGCACCTGTTTCTTCACCTGTATGAAATAATCCTGTGATTTTATTATTGGCCAGATAGGTACCTGTCAATAAAAGCAGCAAAAGAATAAGTGCAGCCTGCCATTCAGAAAACAGCTCTTTTGCTGACAGCCCAAACATGCCCAGCAAAATGGAAACCACAATGACATACATATTTCCTTTTTTCGTTAAGCCCGAAGGAATGAAATAAACAGCAGGAATAATGAAAACTAAAGATGCCAAAGCAAAACCAAGGGTGACCATTCCATCTCTCCTTTCTTTTTAAGACTTAACAGATAAACTTTTCAAAAAATGCATAATTCGACCTATAAATACAAATCTTGCTATTAAATATTGTATAATACAAATAGGTATTTTGAAAGAAGGAGTGGGCTATGAAATTTAAAAAATTGCTTACTAGTTCAAAAGGCTTAACTCTTGTGGAAGTACTTGTTTCACTAACAATATTAGGGATAGTTTTAATGGGTACCATGAAGTTTTTTTCTCAGGCTTACACTTATACCAATATGAATGAAAAGAAAACGGCAGCTGTCAATGTTGCAAGAAATGCACTAATGCATATTGAGAAAGAAAGTTTTATTGAAGTAAGAGAAGAGTTTAGAAATGACAAAGATCATTACCTTAATCTTCTAATTTGTGATCGTTCTTATAAAATATTTTGGAATGGTGAAACTCCTGAACCAAACTGCAGTCCAATTATAGTAAATAATATTGAGTACAATATAACTATTAATTTACCAAAAAACGAAGTTGAGAATACTAATCCCGCCAAAGGGGAACACTCTTCCTTTTTTGTGCCTCTGGAAGCGACAGTGACCTGGGAGATCAACGGAAAAGAAGAATCTACAGAAATAGAAGGAGAAATAAAAAGTGAAGATCTTCGATGAGCGCGGTGCCACTCTTTATGAATTGCTTGCCGTTTTGGTTATAAGCAGCATTATCCTTCCGATTATTTATGGAGTATTCACTTCCGGGTACAAGCTCTACAATAAGATTGGCATTGAGGGGCAGCTTAGAGATGATGCCGATTATACAGCAACAATGATCATGAACACATTTTATTCTTTTCCTTTTGACTATGTCAGAGAATGCGGCGAAAAAAATTGCATTGAGCTGGTAAATTCATCAAGTACATCTTTAACTAAACAAGAGAAAGAACAGCAGACTTTCTATACCATAAATCAAAACACTGCGAATGAAGATGAGCAGGTAATCAGGATTGAAATAACTGATTCTGAAAATGACAGCAGCCGGAAAGCAATCTCAATTGATAGCGCAGAGATTACTTCTAATGCTGATTTCAGCGAATCCGCATTAGAAATCTCTTGTTCTGAGTCTACTAATAAAAATGAGGAAGAATGTACACAGGGTATGATTGATTTAATGCTAAAGCTCGATCATGAAAGGCTTGAAGAAAAATTAGAGCTTAATAGTAAGTTTGGATTTTAAGAGGTGATCATTTGCTGAAAAATGAGCGGGGCAATACCCTTATTACTGTTTTATTAATGTCGCTTATATTTACTGTTTTGGGAATGAGTATTCTGGCAGCTTCTCTGGGAGGGGCCAAAAGAACGGAAACGAGGGAACGTGATATTTCCATAACATATGATTCTGTAAAGCTAATCGATCAAATGACCTCCGAATTGGCAGGAATTCTGCCGAACCTTCCACTTGAAGATTACCGGAGAAAGAACACTGAAGGAAAACTTTATGTGCGGAGTAACTTTGATATAGACCTGAAGAATAAGCTGAAAGATGACTTAATCCTGCCTTATAGGACAAAGGAAAATATAAGCTGTTTGAATATCATTGACCTGTCAGGAAGCAGTGCAAGCTTTATCGATTCTTCCACACCTTGCATGGATGACATATCTGATTATGATACATTTAATATTGAACTGGGAAATGATTTCACAAGAGTATTAGATATCATTATAGTTACTAAAAATCCTGTTGAAACAGAAGGTAAGATTACACGGACTCTCAGGAAGAGGCTCATCCTGTCTCCCCTTCCTAGTTTTTTGAAATATGCTGCCGGCTCTTTTTCTGATGATAATGGCTCCGGTCTATTTTTAAATGGTTCAGCAAACTTCTCCGGAAATGTGTATGCTAACCGATTAACATTAAATGATGATGCAGAATACGAATTGCGTGATGGAAGGAATCAGAAACAGGATACGAATATGTCCTCAATTAATGGGGATTTATATAGTTCAACAGCGAACCTTCTTCCGCTGCTCGAAAAAAAGAATTTTTATAAAGACCATGTACCTGAGCTTAAGCATGACAGCCAGTTTATTAATATCGATTTTGAAAAAACGATGAATGAAGAAACCAATGAATTACTATCATCAAATGGGATTCCTGCCTTCAGAACCGGAAATGGCCATACGTTTTCAGAAGAGATAAAATCCGGAATTCTTTCTTCTTTCGCTATAAATACTCTGATTGAGGAACAAGTAAAAAAGCAATCCGGGCTTCCCGAGATCTTGCAGGAAATAGGCACTAATAATGAATCAGATTTTAAAAGTTACCTTATAAACACACCCGAAGATGCTTCCCTGCTAAACGGCCTTATTCAGGGTGATGTGGTGATTATGGCAGAGGAAACTTCTCTTGAATTGAATAAAAAGCTGATTGTTGATGGTGACCTTTATCTCGTGAATTTTGAAGATTTAACAATAAATGAAGATATATTAGTAACCGGGAGAACTCACCTTGTCAATTTTAACGGCAAGCTTGAGGTGAATGATAATATTATTTCGGCAAAGGATATTATTATAGAATCCTATGCTCAGAATAGTGACGAACTTTTCAGTAAAGGCATTAAAGTAAACGGTGATATATTGTCAGGCAAAAACACAGCTATTAATGTTCTTAATACTTCGATTGAAATGACAGGAACCATAATCTCCAACGAATCCTTTACAATAAATGGTGATGAAACTGGAGAGCCTTCAGAAAATGATCAGGTAATCTTTGATTCTGTTGTATACGCAGGCAAGCGTGCAATAATATCGAATGTAAATGTTTTAGGATCGGAAAACAACACAAAACAGCTTGTTCTGATGGCTAAAGATGATTTACTGCTCACACGCATAAATGAATTCGGCAATTTCGATCCTGATGATGAAGCTGGAATGCCATATGTCCCTGAAGATGAAAGAATAAAACCTTTAAAAGGATTTTTCTATACAGAGAAAGATGCAGAATTATATGGGGTAGGTTCGCTGTTTTATATCAATGGAGGCATTTTTGCCAAAGAAAAGCTGATAATTAACGCTATTCGCGGTGAAGTAAAGTCCATCGAAGAGCTGCCCTCAAGATCATCTCAACTGGATAAGTATTCCCGTTTTATTGTGAACTACGATCAAAATGTACTTCTGCAGCGAATAGATACTCTTCCAATTGTAAAACATCTTCAAATATTTTCTGATGAACTATTAATAGAATGAGAAAAAGGTGCTGACATGAGCACCTTTTTCTTTTACCATTTACCCTCTCCAGAAGGACCATCATCAGTTTGTTCATCCTCATTCACTACTTCAAATAGAGCTGAAGCTTTCGGCTGCTTTCCATCTTTTTGTTTTTCAGCAGCTGCAGTTACCCTGGAGTATCCTATTTCCACACCCTCAATGTACCACTCAGCCCCCCTCTGAACAGCACGGACTTTATCAGGCATCTCTGAGAGTACTTCAGCAATTTCCTGATCTGTGGCATTAAAAGGATTAAAGATCAGCAGTCTTTTTAATGCGATACTGTCTCCCCTGGCAATTTTATATACAGCTTTATTAAACTTTATTTCATCTAAAGCAATATAAGGATCGGTTACAATCACTTTAATTTTCTGTTCAATATTTGAGCCGTCCCTGGTTCTGACAATTAAATACGTTTCACCCGCAGATTTTCCAAAAATTGAATAACCATCGGTTAATGCAGCTATAGATGTATCTTCAATGAGCACCTCGAGTTCTTTATTGGATGCATCAGCTGGCGAAATTTCCACTTTAAATGATATTGACTTTTCGACATCCACTTCAATTGGATCTGGAGTTACTGATAGGCTTGCAATTCTTTTATTAACTGTAATTGTCTTGGAGATTTCATTTCCAAACGCGAATCCTCCAGTTGCTTTAACCTTAATTATATAAGTTCCTGGAGCATCTAAAAGCACACTGTCATTAGCGGCAAAAGGCTTCCATTCTTCTTTTTCCCCGTCTTTCTCAACTTCGTAGTAATAACCTACATCTTTACCTGCAACCAGCCTACTTAAGTTGAAGGCAATCGGTTCGTATACAACCTCCCTATGGGACAGGACCTTTCCTGTAACCTGGCCCTTCATCTCAAAATCAGGTTCAAAATAAAGCATTGCAATACTATCATCGCTGTATTCAATTTTAAGGCCTGATACTTGAGTTTCTGTAAGAAAATATAAATTCTTTACAGGTTTATTCTTAAGGCCATAATTATTCGGAAACTCCGTCTGCGTCAGTTTTCTGCCGTGATTATTTAAATCAATTTTTGAAATGATGCCTGACGCATCTCCATCATAAGCAATGTTATTAAAACTATATAATCTCACCTTTGCATCAATTACTTGGCTGGAAGCAGCAATGCTGGTTGATTGAGGCTTGTCCGGGAATCTGCTGTCAGTGTAAAACACTTGTGCACGCGGCATTGTTAATCCATAGAAAGCTCTATCTGCTTTTAATGCTAGTTTTGCAGAAAGATGATCCGGTGTGAAAGCACCATTTTTATAGCTGGTTTGCTGATTTGCCAGAATAAGGACTGCATATCTTTGTCCACTAATCATCTCTTCTTTCACAGAAGGATCCGCAATGAGAATCCCATCAGGAAGCGGCTGTTTAATCACTACATCCCTGAGGCTTCCTTCCACTCTGCTATCGGGAATGCCTGTTGGCTCCAAATTATAATTTATATTGAAATGATTAGATTGAGTATTTGAATTCATTTCCTTGACTAAGTCACGTAAATCATTTTGCACTTTTTCCAGCAGCATGGTTCCTTTAAATGATGCAGGGGCATCATCTTTCACTTCAATCTGCAGTTCAGGATGGACCAATACTTGTTCTTTATTATTCAAATCCTTGTATTTTAACTTTATATTATCTTTAAAAAGATACTTTCCCTCTTCCGCAAAATTTAGTGGAATACTGAAATCCAGTTCGCTTATTGTTTCTTTCCCAATATCATATTTGAAATTGACCTGTTTGGTTATAATGTTATTTTCAGTTTGGATGGCATTCGAGCCTTCTGCCAGAGAAACCTTTCCATTAAAGCGATTTAAGTCAATTTGTATCTCTGCAGTAATTGAAGGTTTCAGGACACTGCTTGAAATTCGTTCGAGTATATCCCCAATATTTCCTGTGCCTGCCTGAATGGCTGTTTCTCCAGTATAGTTGGACATCTCGTTTAGAAAGGTCATATCGATATCATTATCACTGCCAAATCCGATCGAATATAGCTTTATATTACTAACAGTAAGTTTTCTTACTTCATCAATAATTGCTTTTCTAATAGAGGTTTGAGTCGATGCATAGTTTTCATTATTATTTTTCAGATAATAACTCCTATTATTATTATCTAGAAAATATTCATCGGCCAAGTATTGATAAGGGATATAAGGATAGAAAGTCCCATTTTTTGTGTAGCCTTTCGTTAGAAGTTCTTCGATATACGTTACTTCTTCTGTTACTTTATTTGTCTCACAAAATATTAAAAAACAGGATTTTTTATTAAAAGTTCTTATTTGTTTATTCTCAGAATATGTAGGCACACCATCAGTCAGGAAGATAATATTATTATTCGTATTCCCGCCTTTTAAAAGCTCTTCCGCTTTTTTTATCGGATCCTTATAATTTGTTCCATTGATTGCTGACAGAGTCCTGACTTTTTCTTTTATCATTCCAAGATCATTTAGTGCATTTCCAGTTGGGTAAAAGAATCCCTCTTGCTCGCTGATTTTTTTATTGAAGGGGATTAAATAGTATCGGTCTTTGGAATTTGCAGTCTCTAAAAAATGGTCGAGAGCATTTTTCATTGCGGCTTTAGCGCTGTCAAGTTTACCGGCATCATTCATTGAACCGGAAATATCCATAATAAAGACAACATCCATTGGTTCTCTATTACTATCAGACGCAGTTCCGCTCTGCTTTACTCTGAAATCCAGATTGGCTGCTGCCGGCTTGCCGGCTGGTTTAACGATTATATTCTGGGAAGGCTGCACGGTGAAGTTTAACTTGGCATCATTCAATTTAGATGCCATTGAAGGTTGAATAGATAGGGAGCATATAATAAGAGCGGTTAGTAAACTAAGCAGTATTTTCTTTGCCATATAGTTAAATCCCTCCTTTACCAGTATTATGCATTACTCCCATTATACCAATTTACCTATAAAAACTATATATTTTATAGGTCCAAAGATTTGTTTTTTTCATAAAAAAATCCTTTTGACAGGCAAAAGGATTTCACTTCACATATTCCGCAACCCTATTCCTCCCAGCCTGCTTAGCTCCAACATATAAAGCTCTGTCAGCATGGCGTATGAGGGCCAGAGAATCATCGGCATCTTCTGGTGCAGCAGCTACCCCAATAGAAGCGGTAATATAAACTTTTGTACTGCTGCTACTTCTTCCATCGATGGTCTGTTTGAGTATGAAAGGCCGATTGGCAATGGTCTGTCTGATAAGCTCGGCCCAGCCTATTGCATCTTCTTTGCTGGTATCAGGCATTAGGACAATAAATTCCTCGCCGCCATATCGGGCAGCAATTCCAGCCGTATCAATCAGATTTGTCAGCCGATCAGCCAGTTCGCAGAGGATTTCATTTCCGCTCTGATGTCCATACGTATCGTTCACTTTTTTAAAATGATCGATATCGAGTATGATGAGCGAGAGGAGATGCCTTGAACCATTTTGCAATCTGCTGAATTCTTCATTTAGTTTCTCTTCTATATAGCGGTAATTATATAGTTTCGTTAGCGCACAGCGCTCGCTTTTGGCTTTTGTTTCTTCATAGTGCCTGGCATTCTCAATGGCTATTGCAAAATGCGAACATAATATATCGACAATCATGAGCTGCGACTTTTCATATACCCTCTTTTTCGTGGATGAAAGCAGCAGAATCCCCAATATTTCATTACTTCGGACTATTGGAACACAAATGATGCTCTCCGCATCTTCCGGCAAAAATTCCTTAGCAATGCCTTTCCATTTCTTTTTCGAATGAAAAAGGACCGATTTTCTGGTCTCTAAAACCAATCCGCTGATTCCCTCATTTTTATTTGTTGGCATAAGATCATTCGGCTTAATTAGTTCATGCTCTTTCCGGTAAAGGGAGTGAAGTTCATCATTGTCTTTGATATCAAGGATATAGGCATAATCAACAGGAACCATTTCGCTCAATTTCAAAATAAAAAGCTCCATAACCTCATTAACATCAAGGTGCTCAGCCATTTTATGACTAATTTCTGAGGCTTTTTGAAGGTAATCAATCACCTTCTCACTGGAGTAATAAAGATGAAGTATGATTGAAAGACTTACAAATGGCACACCTACAATCAGGAGTGCAAGAATTCCCACTTCAGCATAAAGAATGTAAAGGATAAGGCCAATCGGGAATGTTATGAGTGAAGTGACTGTTTCCCAAATCAGGTCTTTTTCCAGAAAGGAGATTCTTCTGCCGTACAATGCAGCCTGAATTACACTGATTAATATCTGATTTAGTGTAAAATGAATGACCGGATAGGCGGCAGCAACCCAGAAATACCGGGGTTCAGCAATCAAATCTATTCCTGTTTTGCCTCCCATTGCAAAATAAGCCAGCCCGCTCAATAAAGAGACCGTAAAGAATAAAAGTGAGTTAAGCGGCAGACGGAACAGCTGGTCTTTTTGTACTTTAAGTCTTATGAGAAGTACCAGGACACCCACCTGAACCATAATTATTTCAGCAAGAAGACCAAAAGTTAAGAAGACTGCCATGGAAACCCATTGTATCAAAAAAATTGGTGTATTATTGACAACCATCGGCATGGAAGAAACGAGAAACATTAAAATAAAAAAGGCAAATAAACTGATTCCCTGTCCTGAAAGATCGGGAGGGTAAAAATGATAGGTTAGCATGAAACCTGCGGGAAATAACAGTATCCATAATAACCATATTGAATTTTTGGCTCGTGAACTAACTATCTTTTTCCCCCTCCTCCAATTTATTCAGGAAAATAGTCTGATAATAAAAATATTTTATCAAATTTTCTAACTTTTGTCATTTTTTCATTGTCTGTTTTCCAAAAGTTTCAAAAGAGCTGGCTTCACTTCTGATAGGAAGTAAAGGGATCCGGTTATGACAAGGACGCTATTTTTTCCTGATTCGCACACTTCTGTCTTCAATAGCTCTTTCCAATCTGTATTAAATAGTTTCCTGCTGTTTTCACTGAGATTATATAAATCTTCAGCTGATGCTGCTCTCGGAAAGTGAAATTCTGTAAAAGTGATGGAGTCTGCTGCAGAGTCAAGCTTATTGATCATTTTATCAAGCTTTTTATCAGCCAGCGCAGCAAATATAATCTTTTTGCTTCGATCTCCAAAACGCTTCTCCAGCTCAGCAGTTAAAGCAGATATCCCTTCTTCATTATGGGCTCCATCTATTACCACCAGCGGGTCATGAGATACAATTTCAAATCTGCCAGGCCAGAAGGCTGTTTTCAATCCGGTTCTTATGTGTTTCTCCTCTATTAAGAAAGAATAAAACTTATTTAATAGCTCTGCTGCCATTACAGCCAGGGATGCATTTTCAGTCTGATGTTTCCCGCTCATTCCTGTCTCAAGATCACAGAACTCCTGAAAGACTGTCTCAAGGGAGAAAAACTCACCCTGAACCAGGGGTTTATGATCCAAAATAGCAAATTCCTTCCCCAGCTGATAAACCGGGGACTTTAAGCCTGAAGCTTTATCATGGATAACTGCGAGTGCTTCTTCCTGTTTGACAGCTGTAATAACACTGATCCCAGGTTTAATGATTCCCGCTTTTTCATAAGCGATTTTCTCATAAGTATCCCCAAGTATGGCTGTATGATCGAGCCCGATGCTTGTTATGATTGATAACACGGGATAAATGATATTAGTGGAGTCATATCTGCCGCCAAGCCCCACTTCAAACAATACAAGATCCACTGGTTTTATATGACCAAAATATTGAAAAGCCATGGCGGTAATGATTTCAAACTCAGTTGGACCGCCAAGTTCGGTCTGTTCCAATTCAACAGCCAGCGGATATATATCATTGGCAAGCTGAATGAGATCCTTATCCCCAATTGGGGTTCCGTTGAGAGAAATACGTTCATTAAAATTCTCAAAATAGGGCGATGTAAAGGTCCCGACTGAATAACCCGCCTCTTGAAGAATGGATCTTAAAAACGTAACTGTTGAGCCTTTTCCGTTCGTTCCGCCAATATGAACAGACTTAATTCTTCTCTCAGGATGGCCGAGTTTTTCCATCATCCATTCCATTCTCTGCAGTCCAGGCTTCATTCCCAGCCTCAGCCTTGAATGAATCCACTCCAGGGCTTCCTCATAAGCAGTAAACATATATATGCACCTCCGTTATACAGGAAGGAAGACGAATCCTTGATATGGACCCGCCTTCCCAAACTTTAATTATTCTCCTTTTAGCTCTCTAATGCGAGCTTCTACAGCTGCTCTCTTCTCGCTGTAGTCTTGTTCTTTTGCTTTTTCTTCTTCAATTACTTTTTCCGGCGCTTTTTTAATAAAGCCTTCGTTTGAAAGTTTCTTTTGAACACGTTCTACTTCTTTATTTAATTTATCCCATTCTTTCTGCAGTCTGGCCACTTCTTCTTCAATATTAATCAGACCCTCAAGCGGCAGGATAATTTCTGCTCCACTCACAACTGCTGTCATCGCCTTATCAGGTGTCTCAACCTCTAAAGCCAGCACCAGTTCCTCAGGGTTACAGAAGCGTTCAATATAGCCACGGTTATTTTCCAGTGTAGAAAGAATTTCCTGGTCTTTCGTCCTAACCATCATTTTAATCTTCTTGCTCATTGGCGTGTTCACTTCAGCACGGCTGTTGCGGACAGAACGGATGATTTCAACAAGCAGCTTCATTTCATTTGCAGCCTGGTTGTCTGTGTATTCATCCTTTACTGCCGGCCACTGGGCAACCGTAATCGATTCACCTGAATGAGGAAGGTTCTGCCAGATTTCCTCCGTAATGAATGGCATAAATGGATGAAGCAGGCGCATTGTGTTATCCAGAACATATGCCAGAATGGAGCGCGTCGTTTTCTTGGCAGCTTCATCTTCTCCATAAAGCGGCAGCTTCGCCATTTCGATATACCAGTCGCAGAAATCATCCCAGATGAAGTTATACAGCACCCGGCCAACCTCTCCAAACTCATAGCGGTCAGACAATCTTGTAACAGTCTCGATTGTTTCATTCAAACGGGTTAATATCCACTTATCAGCAACAGACTTTTCACCGCTTAAATCAATTTCTTCGAATGTTAATCCATCCATATTCATTAAGGCAAAGCGGGATGCATTCCAGATTTTATTGGCAAAGTTCCAGGTTGCCTCTACTTTTTCCATACTGAAACGAAGATCCTGTCCCGGCGAACTTCCTGTAGAAAGGAAATAACGGAGTGAATCGGCACCATACTGGTCGATAACATCCATTGGATCAACGCCATTTCCAAGGGACTTACTCATCTTGCGTCCCTGTGAATCACGAACAAGACCATGAATTAATACATCCTGAAATGGACGCTCTCCTGTAAATTCGAGACCTTGGAAAATCATTCGTGATACCCAGAAGAAAATGATGTCATAGCCTGTTACAAGAGCTGCTGTCGGATAGTATCTCTTAAAGTCAGCAGAGTCAGTATCCGGCCAGCCCATCGTTGAAAACGGCCATAATGCAGAACTGAACCATGTGTCTAATACATCTTTATCCTGTTCCCAGTTTTCACTATCTTCAGGAGCTTCATGACCTACGTAAACCTCACCAGTCTCCTTGTGATACCAGGCCGGGATCCGGTGTCCCCACCAAAGCTGGCGTGAAATACACCAGTCGCGGATATTTTCCATCCAGCGCAGATAAGTTTTTTCAAATCGGTCCGGAACAAAGTTCACTTTTTCTTCTTTATTTTGAAGTGCGATGGCTTCATCTGCAAGAGGCTGCATTTTTACAAACCATTGTGTTGAAAGGTATGGTTCAACTACTGCACCGCTGCGCTCTGAATGGCCCACAGAATGCATATGCTCTTCAATTTTGAAAAGAACTCCTTCTTCCTGAAGATCCTTTACGATCTGCTTGCGGCATTCAAAGCGGTCCATACCCTGGTAAATACCTGCTCTCGTGTTCATCGTGCCGTCTTCATTCATGACAAGGATTCTTTCAAGATTGTGGCGGTTTCCGATTTCGAAATCATTTGGGTCATGAGCCGGTGTAATTTTTACTGCACCTGATCCGAAATCCATTTCTACATAATCATCCGCAACAATCGGAATTTCCCTTCCTGTGATCGGCAATTTAACTGTCTTGCCGATTAAATGCTTATATCGCTCGTCTTCCGGATGTACTGCAACAGCAGTATCCCCAAGCATCGTTTCAGGGCGAGTGGTGGCAATTTCGATATGTCCCGAACCGTCTGTCAGTGGATATCTCATATGGTAGAATGCGCCTTGAACATCCTTATATATAACTTCTATATCAGAAAGGGCTGTTTTCGTAGACGGATCCCAGTTGATGATGTACTCTCCGCGGTAAATCAGTCCTTTATTATAAAGTGAAACGAAAACCTCTCTGACAGCTTTTGAAAGGCCTTCATCCAGAGTAAAGCGTTCACGGCTGTAATCAAGCCCTAATCCAAGCTTTGACCATTGCTGGCGAATATGGCTGGCATATTCCTCTTTCCATTTCCATGTTTCTTCCACAAATTTTTCACGGCCCAGATCATAGCGGCTTTTTCCATCATTGCGAAGTTTTTCTTCAACCTTTGCCTGCGTGGCGATACCTGCATGGTCCATTCCAGGAAGCCACAAAACATCGTACCCTTGCATACGCTTCATACGGGTGAGGATATCCTGCAGGGTCGTATCCCATGCATGGCCGAGATGAAGCTTTCCTGTTACGTTCGGAGGCGGGATTACAATTGTATACGGCTGCTTCGTTTCGTCATCTTTTGCTTCAAAGAATTTCCCTTCCAGCCACCAGTCATATCTACCTTTTTCAATCGCCAGCGGATCATATTTCGTCGGCATTGTTAATTCATTGTTATCCATATGTCATTCTTCCTTTCTAAAAGCAATCAGCAAAAATAAAAAACTCCACTCGCCATAAAAGGACGAATGGAGTTTGTTTCGCGGTACCACCTTTTTTTCAATCACTAAAGAAAAGCCCAAAAGACATTCGTATAGTGATTGACACTTATGCAGATAACGGATTTCCCGTCTTTTACTACTTGGCTTAAGCCTTTCGCAAAAGATGCTCTGGGGCGACCTTCCAACGGTTCTGCCTGGATAACCTTTCAGCTGCTGGTTTTCCTCTCTAAAAGGCAAATGGCCATTGTACTCTTCCCTGTCTTAGCATCGATATAAAGTTATATATAAAATATACTACCGAAAAAAGACTGTTATAGTCAATAAGGATATCCCAGTTTTTTATATATTATTCACTGTCTCCATTGAAGTGATGATCAATCTGCCCTTATTCATTGCCGGGTGCGTGAACGTTACAGGGGGAAAAAATGAAAATAGGCACTTTACGGAAAAGAAAATCATAGGATATATATAAGAACATTGTAAAAAGGGGTATGCATAAATGAGAAGAAAATATAATCCATACACACTGCCTCCATGGTTAAGAACTTTCAGGAATATATGTGCACAATTCATTATCCCGTTCTGTGTTTTTCAAGGCATAAGAACCATATTATTGCCTACTACCTTCGACGTACTGCTGCTCTCGCTGTTCATCCTGATCGCTATCGCCTTTCATCTAAAATTGGTTTAGGAGCCCGCATTCTTCAGCTTTGGGCTCCTTCCTGTGCCTGAGCTTCTGCTGCCGCTTTTGCTTCCTGCTTTTGCCTCTCAATCTCATCAATTCTCATAACGGCATATTCAATATTTTTTAAAAGCCAGTACTGCCTTTGCAGATGCTGAACCGCCTTTCTTTCTCCTCTCTTTCCTTCCCCTTTATAATATTGTTCGCAAGCTTTGATAATCGGACCCGGATGAGCAAAGTAGCTTAGAAACAGCAGCATCTCGTCGTCCCTGAAGGGAAAGTATTTCATATAAGTATAAATCCATTCTACACACTCCTCCGATCTTTTTGGATATGTTTTCAGTGTCCTTGATAAAAACGGGAGTAAATCATGGAGCGGCGATCCCTGTCTTGCATTCTCGAAATTTGTGAAGTAGCCATATCCCCTATCATCGTATAAAAAATGTTCGGTGGAAACTTTTCCATGAATAATGACCGTACGTGCTTTTTCACTTTCCTTTGTTTTTTCATACCAATCCTTAAATTTGTTTGTGGAGAATTTCAGTGCCTGGCTGACATCATGGTAGTATAGAGAAAACATTAGCTCAAAAGGTGACATATACTCTTTTCTTTCGCAGGCCTCGATGAATCCCTCCAAAAACTCCTCTTCCTTCCCCCATTCCTGAAGGGTGTTTTCGTAATGTTCAGTACGGTCTTCTTTTTTTATAGTAACTTCCCGTGAGGACAATGTGTGGAGTCTTGCCAATTCCCTAATCATCTGCTGATGCCGCTCAAATCTGTCCTCCTTTTCTTCATTAGACATCCAGGGCATTAAATAAAATAATTCATTTTGATGGAGAACCGCATATCTTCCGTCCACCGTTGGGTAAATAGGCACTATTCTGTTATAGCCTTTTTGAAAGAGTGTTTGTACATGCCTGATAAAATCTGCTCCACGCTGAGGCTTTATTTTCTTCAAAGCAAATACGCCTTTGCTGCTGTAAATCTTCTGAACTCTCCCAAAATCCTCTACAAAATGCGGCTCTAATGAATAATGTTTTAAAATGGGAGAGACTTTCTGCAGCCGATTTTTTTCTTCCACCTTAACCACTCACTTTCCAGAATGAAAAAATATAAAGTGAAACTTCAATCAGTGGGGGTTTTCCTTATCCCCCGCTGATT